>CAYHKI010000030.1:0-4566 GCA_964357165.1 uncultured Gammaproteobacteria bacterium
TTTCTCCTGAGTAAACGATTAGCCTAAAGTGTCAATTATCCATGAGTCAATACGAAATTAGCTTGCAATCTATTGCTGTGGCGTAGTGCTTTTCGTTATAATTGGCATACTTTTGGCTCCATCGTCTAGAGGCCTAGGACATAGCGTTCTCAACGCTAGAACACCGGTCCGAATCCGGTTGGAGCTACAAGTTTTGGAGTTTATGTGAAAATATTTTTAGTCTGCGCGCTGGCTATTCTGTTGGTTTCTAATGTTACTTCGGTTTTTGCCCAGGAAAATAATAAATTACCAGAGTCCACCGGCGGACAAATAAATGAGGCCTTGGGTAAAATTGTTCCAATTCGATTCTTGCCAACAAATCCTCTATATTTTTCAATAACTTTAAAGGAAATGGTTTTGCGTTTTTTTAAGCCTTCGGCGGTAAAACGGGCAGAATATGATTTTATACTTACATCAAAAAGAATTAAGGAGTCTTATTATATTTATAAAAATGGTGATTTGAGACATTTAGGCAGGGCGCTTGGGAGTTATTCAAAAAGAGTTGATATTACAATTGGACAAATTGAGAAAGCAAGTTCACAAAACCAGGAACTTTCTATGTTGGCTGGTAAAATTATAGACGGACTTGAAATGCAAGAAATATTGTTGAGATACCTTAGGCTTCGTGAGAAAGAAACCTGGACAGTTTTAGAAATGACTGCAGCCGTATCTTCATTTGAACATTTGGTTAATGTAATAGATAATATAAAACCTGGAATAAAAGGGAGGTATAAACTTTTGAATGTTCAGGACGATATTTTAAATGAGTCTTCTGCGTCTGCTTTACCAAAACCCATAGAGAAAACTGAAACCACCAAATCCGCAATGCCGCGCAGAATAATTTATTAAATTAGAATATTGACTTCACTAAAAATGGAATTAGAAGCAGGGCAACAATGTTGATGATTTTGATCATCGGATTAATTGCCGGGCCTGCAGTGTCTTTATAGGGATCACCTACGGTGTCTCCTGTTACTGCCGCTTTATGAGCATCTGATCCTTTGCCTCCAAAATTACCAGCTTCGATGTATTTTTTAGCGTTATCCCAAGCCGCTCCGCCGGTTGTCATAGAAATAGCAACAAAGATTCCGGAAACAATCGAACCTATTAAAAGACCACCCAGAGCTTTTGATCCAAGTGACAAGCCAACTATTATTGGTGCAAGAACCGGAATTAGTGCCGGCACTATCATTAGTTTGATTGCCTTTTTTGTGACAATATCTACTGCTTTGTCGTATTGAGGTTTGGTTGTACCTTTTAAAATTCCTGGAAATTCTTTAAATTGACGACGGACTTCTTCTACGACTGCTCCACCGGCTGTTTGAACTGCTTCCATAGCAAAGGAAGCAAAAAGGAAAGGCAGGGATGCGCCTAAGAAAAGTCCCACAATGACTTTGGGGTCAGATAGGCTAAAATCTACACTTCCTCCGGCAGCTGATAATTCCTGGGTGTAAGCGGAAAATAGGACCAGTGAGGCAAGTCCTGCAGAGGCGATTGCGTATCCTTTAGTAATCGCTTTTGTGGTGTTACCAACGGCATCTAGGGGATCGGTAATGTCTCTTATTTCTTTTGGTAAATGTGCCATTTCCGCAATTCCTCCGGCATTGTCGGTTATAGGACCATATGCATCGATTGCAACTATTATTCCTGTTAGAGATAAGAGTGACATTGCAGCAATGGCTATACCGTAAAGACCAGCTATTGAATAGGCGGTTAATATGCCGGCACAAATTACAACAACAGGCCAAAATGTAGACCTGAGAGAAACTGCAAGTCCGGCAATTACGTTTGTACCATGTCCGGTAGTTGATGCCTTAGCAATTTGTTGAACCGGTCCGAATTTTGTGGCTGTGTAATATTCTGTAATTAACACGATAAATAAAGTCACAATTATACCAATGACGCTTGAAAAATAAATATTAATCGGATCTAAAAGTCCATTTGCATTCATCATAATAAGTGTTACCGGATAAAATCCAAGAATGGAAAGGGCAGCAGCGACAATGAGTCCTATATAGAGAGCGCCCATAATGCTTTTGTTTTTGGGTAGTTTGACAAAAAATGTAGAAATAATAGTAGCGATGATTGCGGTGGCACCAATTGCGATTGGATATAAAATTGCACTAATAGAGCCTGGGAAAAGCAAAGAGCCAAGAAGCATTGCGGCGATTAAAGTTACAGCATAGGTTTCAAAAAGATCGGCAGCCATACCTGCACAATCGCCGACATTATCCCCAACGTTATCGGCTATAACTGCTGGATTTCTAGGGTCATCTTCCGGAATTCCTGCCTCTGCTTTGCCAACCAAATCAGCGCCGACGTCGGCACCTTTTGTAAATATACCCCCCCCAAGGCGGGCAAAAATTGAAATTAACGATCCGCCAAAACCTAAACCTATTAAACCCTTAACGTCGCCAGTTGTTCCAAAGTACCCTGCGACAGAAAGTAATGCGAGTCCGACAACTAATAGACCAGTAACAGCTCCTCCGGCGAATGCGACAGACAAAGCTTTTGCTAATCCATGGCGAGCGGCTTCTGCGGTTCTTACATTTGCCCGAACAGAAATATTCATGCCAATAAAACCGGAGGCTGATGAAGCTATTGCACCTATTAAAAAACCAATCGCGGAAGTTAGAGAAATAAGAAAGGCGATTACAATGAAAATGACTAGGGCGACGGCGGCAATTACCGTATATTGCCTTTGTAAATAAGCGGTAGCTCCTTCGGAGATTGCATCCGCAATTTGGCGCATTTTGGCATTTCCACTGTCTAGGGAAATTATTTTAAATGAAGTAATGACTCCATATAAAATCGCGGCAACAGATGCGGCAAGTGCATAAGGCAATGCCAAAGCTGGATTAATGTTTGTAATTTCTAACATTTATGCGTGAAATCATACTAAAGTTTAGTATTATAATGCAACTAGTATTTTGTGATATTAAGCAACTTGAGGCAAAATGAAGTTTTCTGACTTTTTGTGTTTTTTATCCTTTTTAAATGTTTCTTGTTTTTCTTTTGGCAGAGATTTTGTAAGAGCAACTTTAAGAACCTCGTCCATGTGCTCTGCTAAAATGAATTGCATATCGTGTCTGACATTTTTTGGGATATCCTCAAGATCCTTGGCGTTTGACTTGGGCAAAATTATTGTAGTGAGACCTGCCCTGTGGGCTGCTAAGATTTTTTCCTTGACTCCACCGATTTCTAAAACGCGACCACGAAGTGTTACTTCTCCGGTCATTCCCACTTCTCTTCTTATCGGAATTTTTGTTAAGGCAGAAACCAAGGCTGTAGTTATTGCGATGCCTGCTGATGGTCCTTCTTTGGGAACTGCCCCTTCGGGTACATGAATATGTACGTCTAGTTTGGAAAAATCAATGTTTGCTAAGGATAAAACTGCCGCTCTTGATTTTATATAAGAAAGCGCAGCTTGAGCTGATTCTTTCATGACAACTCCAAGCTGTCCAGTTAAAATTAAATTACCTTTGCCGGGCATAATAGTCACTTCGACAAAAAGTATTTCACCACCTGATGATGTTACAGACAAGCCGGTAGACATTCCGATTTCGTCCTGTTTTTCTGCGATTGTTTTTGAAAATTTATTAGGTCCAAGATAGGCTTTAAGTTTGCGCGGGCCGATTTTGATGTTTTTGTAACCCTTGTTCGAAGCAATCTTTTTAGCAACCTTCCTAAGGATTGCAGCAATTTCCCGTTCAAGCTCTCTTACTCCTGCTTCTCTGGTGTATTTTGAGATGATTTCGCGAAGAGCAGCATCACTTATTTCTAATTTTGCTTTTGACAGACCATGTGATTCTAGTTGCTTGGCAATTAAGAAATTTTTGGCAATATGAAACTTTTCTTCCTCTGTGTACCCAGGGAAGTTGATAATTTCGAGTCTATCTCGCAGGGCCGGCGGAATAGTATCTAGCACATTGGCAGTCGTTATGAACATTGCGTCTGAAAGATCGTATGCAACCTCCAAATAATGATCAGAGAAAGCATTGTTTTGTTCGGGATCCAGCGCTTCCAGGAGAGCTGATGAAGGGTCACCCCTGAAATCGGTACCAATTTTATCGATTTCATCAAGCATAAAGACGGGGTTTTTTGTGCCGGCATTTTTGATACCTTGAATAATTCTTCCGGGCATTGCACCTACGTATGTTCTTCTGTGGCCACGAATTTCGGCTTCATCATGAATGCCTCCCAAAGAAACCCTGATAAACTTACGGTCGAGTGCCCGCGCTATTGATTTGCCAATTGAAGTTTTACCAACACCGGGGGGTCCATAAAAACAAAGAATCGGACCCCTAATTTTGCCGACTAATTTATGGACGGCAAGGTATTCTAAAATTCTTTCTTTAACTTTAGGAAGGCCGTAATGGTCTTGATCTAAAACCTTGGCAGCGAAATCTACATCTGCGTTCTTTTTGCTAGTAATTTGCCATGGTAAATCCACCAACCACTCCAAATAGGTTCTGATATAAGAAGATTCAGGGTTGAATTGAGACATTTGGATCAATCTCATCAATT
>CAYHKI010000030.1:4576-9998 GCA_964357165.1 uncultured Gammaproteobacteria bacterium
TGAAGACATTTTGGCAAGACGCGACAACTCCCTTTCTGCTTTTGTCATTACTTCTTGAGGCATATTTGCAGCTTTTATTTTCTTTTTAAGTTCGGATATTTCCTTAGAATCGTCATCTTCGCCTAATTCCTTTTCAATTGATTTCATTTTTTCGCGAAGGATTGCTTCTTTGGTAACTTTTCCGACTCTTTCTTGGGTTTCTGTGTCAATTTTTGAAGAAATTTCCAAAATCCTGATTTCTCGTGTTAACAGATCTGAAAGACGAGAAAGTCTTACCTTAGTGTCGACCATTTCCAAAATTTGTTGTTTGTCGCTGGTTTTTAGGTCAATTGATGCAGCTATAATGTTGACTAATTGGTTTGGGTCGTCTGTGGAAAATATATGGATCGAAGATTCGAGCGTTAAAATACCTCCAAGTTCACCATATCTTTTGATTTTGGAAAGAACATTTCTAAAAAGGGCTTCTGTCTCTTCTGATTTTTGTGAAAGTTCCGGTATTTCTTCAACTTTTACAGAGAGGTATGGGTCTATTTGACTAAATTCCTTTAGATATACTCTACTTAAACCTTCAACAGCCAGGTTATATTCGTTGTCCACTTTCCAGAGACGGCGAACAAGACCAACCGTACCGACAGAATATAAATCGTTGGGAGCAGGGTTTTCGATTCTGGGATTTTTTTGAGCAACAAAAATAGCAAGTCTATCGCCGGCCCAGGCGTCATCGAGGCCAAGTTTTACTTTTGGCCTGCCGACGGTAATAGGAACCATAGAAGAAGGAAAAACAACCGTATCTCTCAGGGGGACGATAGGTAATTCGTTTTTGATTCTAGGTTTTTGTTGGTCTATAAAAGATGACATTTGTTTCGTTCAATATTAATTCTAACACTCAAGGCTCGAATCTAATAATTAGCACTAAAGATACCATGAGTGCTAATTTCTGTCAACCCTTCTGATTCCCTTCTTGGTTTGTGTTTGATAGAAAAAAAATAGTAATAAACCAAGCGATAAAGTAGCTATTGATAAAACGTATGCAACCTTAAAAGTCCCTATTTGCCAGGTATCGATTCTGAAATATTCTGCTACTACCCTTCCCGTAGAATAAAGAATTAGATAGATAGAAAATGTTTGACCAGGTTTTTTTGTTTTTTTTGATATTAAAAGTATAATCAGAAAAAATATAAAATCTATAATTGCTTCATAGAAAAAGGTGGGGTGAAAATATGAATATTCTTTAAACTGATCCGGCCTATTTGATTTATTTATAAAAACTGACCAAGGAAGATTAGAGGGTGGACCAAAACCTTCCTGGTTAATATAATTACCAATTCTTCCAAAAGCCTGTGCCAGTAGAAATGAGGGTGCGGCTAAATCTAGTATAGAAAGTAGACTAATTTTTTTGAGTTTAGAGATAACAAAAAAACCGATAAATGCACCTATGAGCGCTCCCCATATACCAAGGCCTCCATTGAAAATATATATAATTGATAATGGATCAGTTTTATAAACTCGCCAATAGTCAACAACATGATAAATTCTGGCTCCGATGATTGATAATGCGAGAGGAACTAAAAGAATTGGGTCTTCAAATATAGCTACAGGTATATTATAGATTTTTGCTCTTTTTTTGGCCAATGACCAACCCAAAAATATTGCGATGGCAATAATAAAACCATATAAGTGAAAGGTGATCGGCCCTATGTTAATTTGAGAGCTTATCATTTTTTATAAATAACACAGCAACAAGTATAAAGGCAAAAGCAGTTGATAGGATGTTTAAGAAAAGTTTATATGCAAATGCCATAAAAAATTCATGTGGAAATAGTTTTATTAAATTATCTTCTTCTGGAAATAACCAGAGATTATTATTAAAGAATATTTTGTGAAATATTGTAAATATAAAGTCGAAATTTACAAGAAGAGATATAGCAATAATGAATATTATAGAAATAGTAGCTGAGGACCCGATAAAAATAGCTCTTTTAAGTGGTTTAAATTTTTTTCTAATAAGAAAATATAATACTGTTATTGCAACAACCAATATTGAGAGATAATTTACTAACGATGTCAAATGAATTAGAGATTTTACATCTTTGAGGTGGATTTTTGCTTGTAATGAATATAAATTATCTTCGAGGTTATTTTGTCCTCTTAAGTAGCCTATTAATTCCTTTGTAGCACTTTGCACTTGCAATACAGATTGAAAATTTTGATAGATATTTTCTTTTTTGTAATTAGTCTCGTAGAAGCTATTGTTATTTGTAAGAAATAGAAGGTTAGATAAAATTATCATTAATGGTAAAAATATTATTATCAAGCTCTGTGAAATTTTCATTATTCTTTTAGTTTATTAGATTAATTGTATTACTTTTGCTAGGTCTGATGTAATTAAAACTTGACATATTTTAATTTAGGTTGTATTATATCCCCCATATGGGGATATATTATGGCATATAGACCAAAGACCTCACAAGAAAGAATAATGCACCGTCTTAAGATTTCCAGTGGTCATTTAAATAAAGTGATACAGATGACTAAGGAAGATAAGTATTGCATTGATATTCTTCATCAAATGCAAGCAGTCGAGTCAGGGCTTAGAGAGACTGGCCACCTTCTTTTAGAAAATCATCTTAAGACTTGTGTCGCAGACGCTATTAAAAAAGGTAAGGCTGATGTGTCAATCGAAGAAATAATGCAGGTTTTTAAAAAAAGAATTTAACCATGATTTTTAAAAAGATACCAATTTTGTTTTGGTTTTTAATGTTGACATTATTAATTTTAGGTTTCGGTATTTGGTTCTTTTCTAATAATGTATCAAAAGTAAATAAAGAGGACTCAACAAAACCCCTGCCTGTTTCAAGAAGCGTAGAAAACGTAGAGGAATATGAAATAATAAGCAGAGAACATATAGCACAAAGTTTAAAAGGATCCGGATATAATTCCAATCCACCAACTTCAGGTATGCATTGGGTTTCACCGGCAAAAAGCGGAATTTTCGAAAATCCGCTTCAAGATGAACAGGTGATTCATAATTTGGAACACGGTTATATCTGGATTACTTACAAGACAAATACTAACCAAGAAATTCAAAACCAACTGCGTAAAATAATTGAGCAAGATAATAAGAAAATTATCCTTTCACCAAGGGATGCCAACGATAGACAAATAATAATAGCTGCTTGGGGGAGAACGTTAAAAATGGATGAACCAAATTATGATGCAATCAAGGATTTTATAAAAACGTATAGAAACAAAGGCCCGGAGAGCACTCCAGAATGAAAAAGTTTTTGACCATGTGGCAAATATGGGCTGCTGTTGCAATAATGCTTGTAATTTTGATGTTTGCAAAAACCGATAGCATCGCAAACCTCTTACCATTTGCCTTATTATTAATATGCCCGATAATGATGTTTATTATGATGAAGGATCATAAGCATTAGGAAAATAGTGGAGGATAAGGAGGTGAATCGATATGTTAAAACCACAGGCGTTAGCAAATGCAATTACAACAGTATTTATTGTTGCGTATTTAATTTGCGGAGTCATCGCTTTTGTAGCACCTGATTTTCTCTACAGCATTGCAAATAGCTGGTTTCATGCAATAGATGTAGCTTCAGTAAGAGCGACAACACCAATGGGATTTGGAACATTTGTTTTTGGGGTAGTAACTTTTGGTGCATATATTTGGATACTTACTTATGCAGTCGCAAGTTTGTATAACAAGTTTACAAAATGAGTACACAGTTACGCATTTATTTTGAGAGGAAACAGTGATAATTATGACCGTAGATAAGATATTAGTTTTACTATTTAGCTCGTTAGGGGTCGTGTTCACTTATTGGTTCTTTCTAATGAAGAAAGAGAGGGTGATGACAATTACCTCAAATGTTGTAGAAATAATTGTTAGTGGCGGGTACCTGCCAGAAGTTATTTCAATATCCAAAAACAAAACCACTAAAATAAATTTTCTTCGCAGGGACCCTTCGAGTTGCTTGGAGGAAGTAGTGTTACCTGATTTTAAAATCCGCAAATTTCTTCCACTTAATAAAAGGGTTGGTGTTTCTATTACCCCAAAACAAGAGGGAGAATACGAAATTGTGTGTGGTATGAATATGTTTCATGGAAAGATAAAGGTGCGCTAATATGGCAGAAATCAAGAAAACGTATCCAGTAAAGGGAATGCACTGCGCGTCCTGTGTAGGTCTTATAGAAAAATCTTTAAATCGAACACCTGGTGTTATTGAGGCAAATGTTAACTTAGCGACAGAAAAAGCAACAATTGCTTTCGATTCTGATATTTGCGGTGAAGATCAAATTGAATCTGCCGTATCTGCTGTGGGATACAGAATAATCACCAAAGAAGACATTGTTCCCCCAGATCTGGAAAGTGTAGAAAAAGCAAAAGAGTTAGAAGCTTTAAGAAGCAAGGTGGTTGTAAGTTTAATTTTTGGAGCATTAATTTTATGGGGAAGTTTCCCGGGGCTTATTGATACTGCTCCAGGATTTTTAAAAAGTTTTTGGGTACAACTTTTGTTTGCTACTCCTGTCCAATTTTGGGCAGGCTGGGTATTCTATAAGGCAACAATTCCAGCTCTTAAGCACAGGACAGCTAATATGGATACTTTGGTTGCTCTAGGGACTACTGTTGCCTATTTTTATTCGGCTTTTGTAACAGTATTCCCTAGTATTGTTATGGATTTAGGTATTGATGTGATGCCATATTTTGATGTGGCGACAATAGTAATAGGTCTAATATTACTAGGACGTTTTCTTGAGGCAAGAGCCAAAGGGCAAACATCGGAAGCTATTAAAAAATTAATTGGGATGCAAGCTAAAACAGCCAGGGTTTTGTTAAATGGTCGTGAAGTTGACGTTCTAATTGAACAAGTGACTATAGGATCTGTAATTAGGGTCAGACCTGGAGAAAAAGTTCCTGTGGATGGAATTATAGAAGAAGGTGATTCGTCTATTGATGAATCAATGATAACAGGTGAAAGTCTTCCTGTTGATAAAACAAAGGGTGATACGGTTGTTGGAGCAACTCTAAATAAGTCAGGGACATTTATATATAAAGCAACTAAGGTTGGCGCAGATACAATGCTAGCGAGGATTATAAAGTTGGTTAGTGAGGCACAAGGCAGTAAAGCCCCCATTCAGCGAATTGCAGATTTAATTTCTTCGTACTTTGTACCAATTGTGATGATGCTTGCTATTTTTACCTTTGCTGTTTGGTATGTGGCTGGTCCAACTCCAAGTTTGGTTTATGCAATGCTCAACATGGTGGCGGTACTGATAATTGCCTGTCCCTGTGCAATGGGGCTTGCAACACCAACCGCAATAATGGTAGGAACCGGAAAGGGTGCCCAGCAGGGAATTTTAATAAAAGACGCCGAGAGTTTGGAAATCGCCCATAAAATAAATACCA
>CAYHKI010000031.1:0-9581 GCA_964357165.1 uncultured Gammaproteobacteria bacterium
TCAACTTTAATTAGACTTCCAATGCATCCTAAACTTAAAAAATCCGAACTTGATTTTATATCCGCAGCTTGTGCTAAAGTTATATGAAAATGAGAAAAACTATTCTAATAACCGGCGGTGCGGGATTTATTGGAAGTAATCTTTGTGAAAGACTTCTGGGGCAAAATAATAATGTTTTATGTCTAGATAATTTGCTAACCGGAAGCCAAAAAAATATAGCTCATCTCCTTTCAAATGTTAATTTCCACTTTATTAATCAAGATGTTTGCGACAAATTTACCGAAAGACGTTTTAAAATAGATGAGATTTATCATCTTGCATCGCCGGCGGATCCGAATATTCATTCTAAATTTTCTTATATGAACCATCCTTTCGAAACCATGAAGGCGAATACGATAGGAACCTGGAATATGTGTGAGCTGGCATTAAAACATAATGCAAAGTTTTCCTTTGCATCTACGTCGGAAATATACGGTGACCCGCAGGTTTCACCTCAAAATGAACAGTATCGGGGTAATGTTTCCTCAACTGGACCAAGATCTGTTTACGATGAAGCAAAAAGATTTGGAGAAACTATAGTCAGCGCATTTACCCGCGAAAAAAATTTGAATGCAAGAATTACTAGAATTTTCAATACTTATGGTCCAAAAATGAACATTAACGAGGGAAGAGCAGTTGTGAATTTTATTAAACAATCAATTTTGGGAAAACCTTTGACAATTTATGGCGATGGAATACAAACCAGATCATTTTGTTTTATAGATGATCAAGTATTAGGACAAATTTTGGCGATGGAGAAAGAAGATACAAACGGCGAAATTTTTAATATCGGCAATCCTGACGAACAAACAATATTGGATTTTGCCAAGCTTATTAAAATACTTACAAAAACGAAAAGTGCAATTGTCTTTTCAGAAGATCTACCCATAGATGATCCTAAACAAAGAAAACCTGATACTACAAAAGCTAAAAATAGTTTAGGGTGGCAACCAAAAATAAGTCTTGAAGAAGGACTTATAAAAACAATTAGATACTTCAGGAATAATCTTTAATGAAAATATTAGTAACTGGGTGTGCTGGTTTTATAGGAAGCAACCTCTGTGACGCGCTTCTTGATTTAGGATTTGATGTTATCGGCGTTGATAATTTTAACGATTATTACAACCCAAAAATAAAGGAAAATAATTTAATATATGCCCAAACATATAAATCGTTTAAGTTATATCGATCTGATATTTTAGATTTTAAAAATATTTCGAATATTTTTAAAAAAGAAAAACCACAGTACGTTGTTCATTTGGCAGCTAGAGCCGGCGTTCGGCCTTCTATAGTGAATCCAAAATTATATGCTGAAGTTAACGTTTTGGGAACAGTTAATCTTTTAAAGCTTTCAGTTGATTTTAAAGTTAAAAGATTTATTTTTGGATCTTCTTCGTCGGTATATGGAAATTCGCCAAATATTCCATTTTCTGAAGACGACTTATGCTTGAATATAATTTCCCCATATGGTTCTAGTAAGAGAAAGGCTGAATTTTGGGTTGAAAGCTTTTATCGTAGTTATGGCTTAAGCAGTGTTATTCTGCGGTTTTTTACTGTTTATGGTCCAAGAGGCAGAGTTGATATGGCTCCATTTCTATTTTTACGAGCTATTCTTGAAGGAAAAGAAATAATACAATTTGGTGAAGGTCAAACGAGCCGAGATTACACATACGTAACAGATATTGTTGAGGGTATTGTTAAGGCTCTTACTTGCTCAACCAATCTTGAGACAATAAACTTGGGTAATAGTAATCCAATAACTTTATTAGAATTTATTAAAGAGATTGAGATAGGAATTAGTAAAGCCGCGAAAGTTAAAATTATGCCTAAACAGGCCGGTGATGTTGAAAAGACCTGGGCAAATGTAGTAAAAGCTAGAAGAATTTTAGATTGGCAACCAAAAACTTATTTAAGAGATGGACTACGGAGTTATATTAAGTGGCTAAAAATAAACAGTTAGATAAATCATTTTCAATATCAGTTTTTTTTCCTTGCTATAACGATGCTGGTTCAATCTCACTTTTGGTCAAAAATGCGGATGTTTTATTAAAAAATATTACATCCAACTATGAAATTATAGTTGTTGATGATTGTTCTAAAGACGAAAGCAGACATGTTTTAGAACTATTAAAAAAGGATGTGAGAAAATTAAAACTTGTTTTCCATAAAATAAATTTGGGTTATGGAGGAGCATTAAAATCTGGGTTAAAGGCCTCAAGTAAAAAGTGGGTGTTTTATACGGACGGAGACGGTCAATATGACGTAAAAGATTTAATTAAATTAATTGAAAAGATTGAAAAAGATGTTGATGTAGTTCAAGGCTATAAATTAAACAGAAGTGATCCATGGTATAGGTTGTTTGTGGGTAAAACATATCATTATTTTGCACAATTTCTTTTTAATTTGAAAATTCGAGATGTTGATTGCGATTTTAGATTGATTAAAAAAAATGCTTTAGATTCGATAAAATTAACTTACAATAGTGGAGTTGTTTGTGTTGAACTTGTCAAAAAATTACAAGACAATAATTGTAAATTTGTTGAGGTTGGAGTTCACCACTACCCAAGACTTTATGGACATTCTCAGTTTTTTAATTATAAAAGAATAGCTAAAACTTTGTTTGAACTAAGCAACTTATGGTTTAATTTAGTGATTTTTAAAGATGAAAAACACATTTAGAAACAAAAAAGTATTAATAACTGGTGGTTTAGGTTTTATTGGAAGCAACCTTGCCATTAAACTCGTGGAGCTTGGTGCAGACGTCTTAATATATGATGCCCTTATCAAGGATCTTGGTGGTAATAAATTTAACATAGATAAAATTAAAAAAGACGTAAGAGTAATTATTGATAACCTAAATAATCAAAAAGTAATTGAAAGAGCGATAAGAGATAGAGATTATATTTTTAATTTAGCTGGAACGCTATCGCATGTTGATAGTATGACAAACCCACTTTTTGACTTGAATATAAACTGTGAATCCCAAATATTTTTACTGGAAGCGTGTAAGAAATTAAACAGACAGACAAAAATTATTTTTTCTGGAACACGAAACCAGTACGGTAAAGCTTTATACCTGCCAGTTGACGAAAAACATATGCAAGAACCTACGGATATAAATGGCATCAATTCTATGGCAGCTGAAAAATATCATCTTCTTTACAGTAATATATATGGAATACGCTCCGTTTCTTTAAGGTTAACCAATACCTTTGGGCCTCGACATCAGATGAAACACCCAAAACAAGGTGTTCTAAATTGGTTCATTCGGGTATTAATGGATAAAAAAGAGGTGAATCTTTACGGTGACGGGACTCAAATTAGAGATGTTAATTACATTGATGATGCAGTTGAAGCTTTACTTATTGCTGCGGCAAATAATAAAACTGTTGGACAAATATATAATCTTGGTGGAGGCGCTATTACCCTTAAAGAGTTTGTTGAAAAAGTTATCACAGTTTTGGGTTACGGAAAATATAAGTTAGTGAAGTTTCCAAAGGAAAGAAAAAATATAGAAATTGGCAATTATGTAGCAGATATAAAAAAAATTTCCAGTGACCTTGGTTGGAAGCCAAATACTACAATCGATGACGGTATAAAAAAAACTATTGAATATTATAAAGAATTTAAAAATTATTACTGGTGATGATTAAATTAATTGACCTTTCACAAGACAAAAAAACAATTGCTGATATTAAAAAAGAGGTTTTAGAGGTGGTCGAATCTGACAATTTTATTCTTGGAAGTAAACTTGAGAACTTTGAAAATAATTTTGCAAAACTATTAGGGGCTAAATATGCGATTGGTGTAGCAACTGGTACAGATGCTTTAAGGTTATGCCTTAGATCTCTTAATATTGGTAAGGGGGACAGCGTACTTACCGTATCCTTCACCTCGCCTTTTACTGCAATTTCGATCGTAGAAGAAGGGGCAATTCCGATTTTTTGTGACATAGATCCTGATACTTTAACACTAGATATTAGTGATGCCCAAAAAAAAATCCAACTCAATACAAAAGCGATAATGCCGGTTCATATTTACGGCAATCCTTGCGATATGGATAAAATAATTAAATTTGCAAGGAAAAATAAACTTAAAATTATAGAAGACGCATGCCAAGCCCATGGCGCAAATATAACTGGTAGAAGGATTGGTAATTTTGGAGATGCAGCAGCTTTTAGCTTTTATCCAACAAAAAACTTAGGTGCGATGGGAGATGCCGGAATGATTGTAACGAATAGTAAAAAGGTTGCAAATTTGGCAAGGTTGTTGAGACGTGGAGGACAAACAAAAAGATTTTGGCATGTATATAAGGGCATTAATAGTAGACTAGACGAAATTCAAGCTGCAATATTAAATGTTAAACTTCGAAACTTTTGGCAAAATGCAAAAAAAAGACAAATTATTGCAGACATGTACCGTAAAGAATTAAAAGATCTTCCTATTGTATTTCAACAAAGTCAGAAAGGTTCAAAATCCGCTAATCATTTATTCATTTTAAGGACAAGAAAAAGAGAAGGTCTTAAAAAATATTTATTAAAAAATGGTGTCGGTTGTGATATTTACTATCCTTACCTGACCCATCAAATGCCGGCTTTTAAAAAATATAAAACAAGTCTTAAGGTGAGTGAGTTAGTTTCAAAGGAGATACTGGCTATACCAATATACCCAAACTTAGCCTCAAAAGAACAACTGTTGGTAATTAATACAATCAAGAAATTTTTTTCTATTTAATAATGAAAAAATCTATTTCAGAATTGTGGATCTACAGGGAGCTTCTCGTTGCATTAACGCTTAGAGAAATAAGAGTGCGATATAAGCAAACTTTTTTGGGGGCTACCTGGGCCATACTTCAACCAGCTGCGCTCACAATAATTTTTACTTTAATCTTTGGGCTAATATTAAAAGTAAATTCTGGAACAGTTCCCTACCCAATTTTTGCTTACAGCGCACTTCTTCCATGGACTTTTTTTTCTACAGCCGTAACTTTTGGATCAATGTCTGTGGTTAACAATAGTGGTTTGGTAACCAAGGTATATTTTCCAAGAGCAATACTGCCTCTTTCTGCAGTGGGTGCAGCTTTTTTTGATTTTATCATGGCATCAATTGTCATTATTCCTCTTTTTGTTATTTTCAAAATTGTTCCTACGGTAATGATTATATATTTGCTCGTACTTATTCCAAGTTTGCTGATTTTTACTATTGGTGTTGTAATGTTTTTATCTGCTATAAACGTACTTTTTAGGGATATAAAATTCGTTATTCCACTTTTGTTACAAGTGTGGTTTTATCTTACACCTATTATATATTCTCAAAATCAAATACCTCAAAAATATCAAATATATTTTTTACTTAATCCCTTAACCGCTCAAATCGAATCATTTAGAAAAATACTTGTACTTGGCGAGGCTCCTAACACAATGCATATTCTGTATTCGGTTTTATTTTCCTTGGTAATTTTTATTGCAGGCTATTCTTTTTTTAGGATAAAGGAGAGGGTTTTTGCTGATGTTATATGAAAACTAAAATTAACAACAAAAATAAAACATCGTTTCCGATAATATTCAATAAAGTTACAAAAACTTACAAAATTACTAAAGGTAAGTATGGACTGTTAACGGATACGATTTCTCAAAAGCTATTTAAAAAAAATGTACAAAATAAACAAACACAGGATAACTTTAATGCTTTAACTAGTATAACTTTTAAAATTAAAAATGGTGAAACTGTCGGTATTATAGGTAGAAATGGTGCTGGCAAGTCTACAATTCTTAAATTAATTTCGAAAATTACTTATCCAAATTCTGGATCCGTAAAGGTACAGGGCAGAATTGGCGCGTTTATTGAACTCGGCGCAGGGTTGCATCCGGAACTTACAGGTCGAGAAAATATATACCTTTATGGAGCGATTCTTGGAATGAAAAAAACAGAGATTGATAAAAAATTTGATGACATAGTAAATTTTGCCGAAATTCATAAATATTTAGATGTACCAATAAAAAAATATTCTTCTGGTATGTATTCACGTTTGGGATTTTCCGTATGTGCATTTTGTGATCCAGATATCCTTTTGGTTGATGAGGTTTTAGCAGTAGGTGACATAAATTTTCAAAAAAAGTGTCTTGATAAGATGAAATCCTTTGCAAGAGAAAAAACTATTCTTTTTGTTTCCCATAATCTTGAAGCCATAAAATCTATATGTTCTAGGGTTATTTACATTGAACATGGATCAATTGTAAAAGAAGGAAAACCAAGCGATGTTATAAATTATTACAAAAAAAATGTTGGGGTAAATTAATTGAATTTTATAAATGTAATTTCCATGTTAGTTTATTTTAGGATTCTAGATATTTAATTACTTGTTGTTGAAGTTTAATAAATGATTAAGTTACAATTTTTCGATGATTGATATGAAAACTGTAATACTGTGTGGAGGGTCTGGTTACAGACTTAAGGAAGAGACAGAGTTTAAGCCAAAACCAATGGTTGAGGTTGGTGGAAAACCTATTTTATGGCATATTATGAAAATTTATGCCAATTATGGCTTTCGTGATTTTATTATTGCTCTTGGTTATAAGGGTAATATTATTAAAGATTACTTTGTAAATAAAAAATTTTATGATAATGATTTTACCCTTGATATTGCAAAACATAAAATAACTTCCCATAAGGGAAAAGGTGTTGAAAATTTTAATATCACCTTAGTTGATACCGGTCTTGAATCCTTAACAGGTGAAAGAGTTCGAAGGGTTAAACAATATATCGAGGGTCGAGATTTCATGGTTACCTATGGAGATGGACTTTCGGATATTAATATTTCAAGTTTATTAAATTTTCATAAAAAACAAAAGACGATTGCAACAGTTTCTGGTGTTTACCCGATGTTAAAGTTTGGAGGTTTTGATCTCGGAAAGGGCAGCTTAGCTGTCGGTTTTGAAAGGAAGGCAAAAATAAGACATTTAATAAATGGTGGTTTTATGGTTTTTAAAAAGGAAGTAATTAAACATATTAAACCCGGATCTATGATCGAAGATGTGTTTGAGGATTTAATACCAAAAAAACAGTTATCTATTTATGAACACGCTGGTTTTTTTCATGCCATGGATACTTATCAGGACATGAACGATCTAAATCTGATGTGGGACGATAATCCTATGTGGAAGATATGGAAGTGAAGAAAACTCCCTCAAACAAAAAAGGGGCCTTTATAAATTTGGAGAGTAAAAATATTCTTGTTACTGGTGGGGCGGGTTTTATAGGCAGTCATTTAGTTGAAGTTTTGGTGCGATTTAAGTCAAATGTTATTGTTCTCGATATTGATGTCAAACTGAAATCATATTTTAAATCTCAAAAATTAGGACAAAGGGTCAAATTAATTAAATGTGATGTCCGTAATTATAAGCAAATTTGCGATATCGTTAAAAAAAATAAAATCGATTATATTTTTCATCTTGCGGCAGAAGCAATAGTTGAAGATACTCTAAAAAACCCAAGAGGGGCATTTGAAACAAATATAATGGGTACTGTTAATATCTGTGAAGCTGCTAGGTTGCATGGCAATATTAAAGGCATTGTCGTTACCTCATCTGATAAGGCTTATGGAAAGATTCCGAGGGCCCGGGAAATCGACCCGCTTTGCGGAGATCACCCTTATGAAGCTTCGAAGTCGAGTGCGGACTTGATTGCTCAAACATACTTTAAAACTTTTAAAATGCCTATCGTGGTAACCAGATTTGGAAATGTATATGGTGAGGGAGATTTAAACTTTAGCCGCATTATTCCTGGAATAATGGAGTCGGTGTTAAAGAGTAAAACACTTAAAATTAGAAGTAACGGGAAATATATACGTGATTATGTTTATGTTGGGGATATTACTAATTCTCTAGTTTCCATAATAAAAAATATCAATAATATCTCTGGGGAGGCTTTTAATGTTTCCTCCTATGAAAATCTTTCGGTATTACAACTTATCAAAAAAACGGAAAAGGTTTTAGGCAAAAGCATTAAGTATAGAATCACCAACACAGCAGTAAATGAAATTCTTGTTCAATCAATTGACTTTGATAAGATTTCAAAAATGCTGGGATGGGTACCTAATAATAATTTGATGGGCACTCTTGGTTCAATTCTCGATTGGTATAAAATTTATTTTTCCAATTAATATGCATAAGGGCAAAGTTAAGGTTGGAATCATTGGTACCGGAAACATCGGCACAGACCTACTGATAAAAATTCAAAGATCGATATATTTAGAATGCACAATATTTGCCGGTCAAAGTAAAAACTCTGAAGGGATAATGCGCGCGAAAAGAATGGGCGTCCCCGTTTCCGTTGATTCAATTGATTCAATAAAAAGGAATCCTTTTTTGTGTGATATTGTTTTTGATGCAACTTCGGCCGAAGCTCATCTAAAACACGCGCCTATATTAAAAAAGCTCGGAAAATTTACTATTGATATGACGCCATCTAGGGTTGGAAAAATGTGTATTCCTTTTTTGAATCTTAACGAGTGTATGAATGTGGATAATGTAAACATGGTAACTTGCGGAGGCCAGGCGACTGCACCCTTGATATACACGATAATGCAAGTTCATCCGGAAATTGAATATGTTGAAATTGTAGCAAGCATTGCTTCCAAGTCGGCAGGAATTGGCACCAGAAATAATATCGATGAATATACCCAGGCGACTGCCGAAGGTATTAGAGTTTTTGCTAAAGTACCAAGGGCAAAAGCAATTATTATTTTAAATCCTGCGGAACCACCTATTATGATGCACAACACAATCTATGCAAAGATAAAAAATCCAAAGATTGATATTTTAAAAAAAGAATTAAAAATAACCTGCCGGATAATAAGAAAGTATGTGCCGGGATATAGATTGACTCTTGGGCCTATTTTTGAGAATGGTAGACTAACCGTTATGAATGAAGTTGAGGGCAAAGGAGATTTTTTACCGTCTTTTGCCGGAAACCTTGATATCATTAACTGCGCGGCAATTGAGGTTGCAGAAGCATATGCAAAACGAAAAATATTAAAAATATGAAAAACATTTTAATTGTTGATTCAACACTTAGAGATGGATCTCATGCAATTGGGCATCAGCTTACCAAAGATAATATAAGTAGCTATGCAAAAGGGGCTGAAAAGGCAAACATGCCGCTTCTTGTTGTTGGTCATGGTAATGGACTTGGAGCGTCCTCTCTACAGCTTGGCCAATCACTACTTTCGGATATGGAGATGCTCAGAGTTGCTAAAAAACAGCTTAAAAAAACAAAACTTGGTGCTTTTTTGATTCCAGGTTTTGGAACTATTAAAAATGATTTAGGGCCGGCTATTGACGCAGGCGTTGAAACTGTCATGGTGGCCTGCCACTGCACGGAAGCCAATATAACTAGAGAACATATTGGGTATGTAACCCGAAGAGGAATTGAAGTTTATGGAGTTTTGATGATGTCACATATGGCTAGCGATAAAGAACTACTGAAACAGGCGAAAATGATGGAAGAGTACGGGGCTCGTGGAGTACTTTTAATGGACTCTG
>CAYHKI010000032.1:0-9520 GCA_964357165.1 uncultured Gammaproteobacteria bacterium
ATTGTTTCGAGCCTATCTGTAACAGCTGTTGAGACGGCAGCGGTATTATTTGCGGTAGCTATAAACATTATTTCCGAAAGATCAAATGGGTAATCGATAAAATGGTCTAAAAAAGAGCTATTTTGTTCCGGATCTAGAAGTTCGACTAATACACCCATAATATCGGCTTTGGCCTCGTTGGTTATTCTGTCGATTTCGTCGAGTAAAATTACCGGATTTTTTGAACCTACCCTTCGCAGTACTTTCATGATTTGACCGGGTTCGGCGTCAGGATAGGCTCTAGCTCTTCCTCGAAGCTGCAGCGCATCACCCATTCCACCCATAGGTACACGACCAAATTTACGGCCCAGGGCTTGGGCTATTGAATAGGCCATAGTGGTCTTTCCTGTGCCTACTAATCCAAGTAGTAGATATGCGGGGGCGTGAATTTTTTCATTTTTGGCTTTTTTAAGGTTTTCGATAGCAACAAATTCTAATATTTTTTCTTTTATTTTTTCCAAACCATAGTGATTGGAATCAAGCACTTTTTTGGCAACTTCAAGAGAAAGATTATCGGAACTTTTTTTGTCCCAAGGCAAACTAATGATCCAATCTAAAAATCTGGATACGGAATCATATTCTTCACTGTAACCTTTGGCAGATGCCAGGCGAACCAGTCTTTCGATATTTGCAGCGGCCTTTTTGTAAAGGTCAGGAGGAAGATAAGTTGCTTTGAGTTTATCCTCCAGAAGCTTTATGTCTTCGTATTGGGCAGTTTGAGTTATCATTTAAACTTAATTAAACCAGAAAAGTGGTCTTGCTTCAAAACAAAAGATGCTTGGGATATATTATAGAGCACATCAAGCAGTTTCGCTTCGTTTAAATTATTGGTACCGTTAATATTTATGAGAGATGAGAGAATTTCTTTGGAAGGATTATTATCATTATTTTTGAAAAGTAGAATAAAAGATGTCTGATTGTTTGCGCTTGCTCGCTCAAAATCAAAATTTAATCCTTGTACATTTTGGGCACTTTCTATTGCTTTTGCCGCTTCGTTTGTAGTTGTTAAAATATTCCATTTGCCTGTTTGGAATAGAATAATAGATGTTGGTTCCTTGTTTTCTTTGGTGTCAATTTTTAATAAATAAGTTTTTTTATTGTTTGGCAAATTTTCATTAGGAATTGACTCGCTTGAAGCCTCGCTGCTTATGTTATTTAGTTCTTCGAGGTTTATTTTGTCGTTTTCAAAATATATTGCAAAATCGTGGGGAGCAAAAATGGCCAAATATTGACCATTGGAGGAAACTAAATTTTGGCTCAACCAGTTTTTTTGGTCCGGTGTAAATTGGTATTTATTCTCCAAAAAAGTGCTTAAATCCGGCGCAAATATTGCAAAGACGGTTGAATTTGGAACTTTAATAGATTGGGGGGTTTTTTCGTTTATACTTTGATTATGTGAAAGTTTGCCTTCAAAAGATATCGATTTTGAAGAAAATTTTAGAGTAGATCTTATGGGTGAAAGAAATGAAAGCTGCGCAGACGAAGTGGCATCAAGCTTAAATTCTATACCGTTTTGAGTATTTGGCGGCAAATTTAATGATTTTAAAACAGATTCAAAATTGGCTTGGTTTTTCTGGCTAATTTGAAAATTAATTTTGAATTTATTGTTTACTGTATCAAGGTAAAACCAATTTTTATTTCCACTGACAATTTTTGTATAAATAAATATCGAAGAAATTAATATGAGTAATGTGCAAACCGAAACACCCAAGATTATTTTGGGGTTTAGTTTCATGACCTAAAACCTTTTAGGTCCTCGTCTTGGCCCCCTGTCGCGATCGCCGCCCCGATCAAATCTGCCTCTTGAAAAATCACGTCTTGGCTCTTGACTAGCAATGTTTTTGACATCATCGCCAAACAACATGGAAAGATTAAGTCTGCCCTGGTCATCGACTTCGACCACTCTAACTTTGACTGCCTGGCCAACTTTTACTACGTCTTCAACATTTTCAACTCTCTGTGGTGCTAGTTGAGAAATATGAACTAATCCCTCTTTACCTGGTAATATTTCGACAAAGGCACCAAAATTCATGATTCTTTTTACTGTGCCTTCGTATTCTTCTCCCGGTTCAGGTTCTTTGACAATTCCCTCGACCCATTCGGCTGCTTTTTGACAAGCAACTGCATCTTTGCAGCTTATGGTTACATTACCTTCATCATTTATATCGATAGCAGCACCTGTCTCGGCAATAATTTTATTGATTACCCTACCACCAGACCCAATAACTTCACCAATTTTGGAAGGATCGATTTTAACGACAATGACTCTTGGTGCATGTTTGGAAAGTTCTTTTCTGAACTCAGGAATTGCTTCCAAAATTTTTTCTAAAATTTGAAGTCTGGCGATTTTGGCTTTTTCTAAAGCTTCATCTATTATCTTCATAGTAATACCATTTAATTTAATGTCCATTTGGATTGCAGTAATACCATTTTTGGTACCTGCTACTTTGAAATCCATATCACCTTGTGCATCCTCTTGGTAAGCAATATCTGTGATTGTGACATATTTAGACCTGTCTTTTTTATCTGTGATCAAACCAATGGAAATTCCGGCAACAGGTTCTTTTATTGGAACACCTGCATCCATTAAAGCCAGGGTTGATGCACAAACAGATGCTTGAGATGTGGAACCTGCCGATGACAGGACTTCGGAAACAACTCTTATCGTATAAGGAAATTGGTCACTTGTTGGAATTACTGGAATGAGTGCTTTTTCTGCCAGTGCGCCATGACCTATTTCACGTCTGCCTGGAGCTCCTCTTCGTTTGGCTTCGCCAGACGAGAAAGGTGGAAAATTATAATGATGCAGATATCGTTTTGTATCTTCGCCATACATACCCTCAATTAACTGTTCTAGCGCAGGAGAACCAAGGGTAACAATTGCAAGGACTTGGGTTACTCCTCTTTGGAAAACAGCGGACCCGTGGGTTCGCGGAAGAAGGCCTGTTTTTACTGTGAGTTCCCTGATCTCGTCAGGTTTTCTGCCATCTGGTCTTTTGCTATGGATTAATATGTCGTCTCTTAATTTGTCGGTAACAATCTCTTCAAGAATATTAGAAAGTAATTTGGCACTTACTTCTTCTTCCTGGGCTTCTTTGAGCTCCTTATTTGCTTCTATCTTGATAAATTCTTTTTCCAGCAATTTTATAGAATCACCGAACCAACCTTCGTCCTGACTTTTCTCATCAAATTCCTGCATCAGATTCTTTTCTATGTAATCTTTAATTAACTTTTCTGTTTTTTCTGTCAATTTATCTACTTTATATTCTTGTTTTGGGGAACCTACTTCTTTGACAAAATCATCAATAAATTTAAGAACGTTTTTACCCTCATCTAGTGCAAATTTAAGACTTTGAGAAATTGTTTTTTCATCTATTTCTTTGGATTGTGTTTCGATCATGACAACCTCATCATTGGTGGAAGCAAGAACAACATCAAGAGGAGACAAAGCCCTCTGCTCTTCGGACGGATTTAATATGAATTTTCCGTCAATTTGGCCAACTCTCAAACCTGACAATGGTCCGTTCCAGGGAATGTTGGATATGGCTAATGTGGCTGATGTTGCAATAAGGGAAATTATGTCCGGGTCATTTTCGTTATCTATAGATAAGACTGTAATTATGATTTGAACTTCTGCCTGGTAGTCTTTTGGGAAAAGTGGCCTAATGCTTCTGTCAATAAGTCTTCCAACTAAAATAGCTTTTTCACTTGGTCTGTTTTCCCGCTTGATAAAGCGTGAACTGGAGATTCTACCACCTGCGTAAAGTTTTTCATCAAAATCTACTGATAGTGGAAAATAGCCTAAATCTACAGTTGGTTTTTGCGCGACAACCGTTACCAGTACAACAGTTTCACCATAAGTGGCTAGAACTGCTGCCGTGGCCTGGCTTGCAAGCTCTCCAGTTTCTAGGATTAGCTTTTTGCCTCCAAGTTCAATTTCTTTTTTTACTTTTTTTTGCATTGAATAATTATGCTAAAACAATTTGAGAGATTCTTGAGGAGTTAGAAATCGGATACTGGGAAATATTTTATTTCTCACTATTCAACTTCCAACAACCCCAATCTCAAAATTTTATTTAACTTACGTAGTATAACCTATAACAAGGATTTTTGCAAATTTGTCTAAATTGTGGGAATAAATATTTATTTACTAAGCCCTAATTTATTAATAATATCCTTGTAGCGATCTGGAGCTTTGCGCGTGAGGTAATAAAGAAGCCTTCTTCTTTTGTTGATCATAGAAAGCAAACCGCGCCTGGAATGGTTGTCGTGAGAATGGGATTTTAGATGATCGGCTACATTTTCGATTCTTTGTGAAATTAACGCGACCTGAACTTCCGGAGAACCGGTATCTCCTTCGTGAGTTTTAAATTTGTCTATGACCTGTTTTTTGCTAGTTGTTGCCATAATGGTAGGTTAGTATATAAGAATTATGACTCCATGTCAAAGGATTTTGAACCCCGGTAAATTTTAGGTGGTTTAAGCCAGTCTTCTTCTTTTTGTTTTTCTGTTTCAATAGATTCTATAGGTGTTTGATTTTCTGTTATTACAATATCTGGCTGAGTTAAAGTATCTGGCTTTTCGTTTTGATGATTGTTAACATCGAAAGACTCAACCATGTTTTTGACTGGTTGTTTTATATTGCGGTTACTAGTTGCAAAACTTGCTTTTCCTGCCCCGTAACTTAATAGAAGTTGGGCCATTTCAAATGTAGATGGTTTTACGAGATTTGGAGAAAACATTTTTGTGGCAGAAGCGATGGCTGCATAAAGATTGAATGCAATATCTTCGTCAAACGGAAGAGATATTTCTTTAATAAAGCCAGTGATTTTTTCAGCATAACTTATATCCTCATTTAAATTAATTTGAGCATATTTTTGTATCAATGGATCCTTATTTATATTTATAATTATGGATTCTGGGTCTATTTGTTGTTCATGAGTAATATCTGTTTTCAATGATTCTAACGACGATTGGGCAATTGCAATTATTAGGTCTGGTTTTGTCGCAACTTTTTCAATCTCAATATCTTTTTCAGATATTCCATCTGCTGTTGAAAAAGCATGAATAACAACTTTAAGTTTATTTCCATCCAAAAAATATGTCACCTTATCAACATTTTTTACGGCATTATCAATTGAGATAATTAAGTTTTTCTTTGCGTTTGATTTGCCGATGCTGCTCACACCATAAAGCATTTGGGCATCACCTATAGTTGGAGATTTAGCAATAATATTTATGTTTTTCCCTGTTTTGGAAAGAGACAAAAAAAGTGCCAATCCACTGGCAAAAGCGTCAAAATCCGCATTTTTATTGACACTAATTGCAACATTTTGTGCTTGATTCAGGTGTTGGGTGATTTGCTGTTTTATGTATTCGTCCATATTTTTCGGACAGAAGCTTTACCCTATAATATTTGACCTAAGGATTCTATAATATCGCCTACATTAAAGTCAAGATTTGCGTTAAAACATATGCCGCATTCTCCGGGCGCCGAAATCGAATCAATATCCTTCTTAAATTTTTTGAGAGATGCAATTGTTGTTTCTGAAATGTCGCGACCCCCATGGCTCTTGGCATGGATAGTATCGCCTACCTTGAATTTTCCTTTAGTAACTTGACATCCGGCGATTTTTTTACCGTCTATCACAAAACTAGCAACTACTTTGGCTACACCCTGGATTTTAAGTTCTTGCTTGGCTTCTTCAAAACTGGTAGCAATATCTTCGAGGTCTGAGATCAGTTCGTATATAACTTTGTAAATTCTAATAACAACACCTTCTCTATCGGCTTGGGCTTTGACACTTCCAGAAACTTTTACATTAAAACCAATAATTGGGGACTGGGCGATTTTAGCAAGATTTATATCTGTGCTTTGTATTTCACCAACTGTTGAAGAAACGACTAATATTTTTTCAGGTAAATTACTAAGAATTGCTTCGAGTGAACCTAAAACGTCAGCTTTTATGATTACCTTAAATTTATCTTTATGCTCCTGTGTTCTGGCTAAAATGTCTTCAAAAGTGGCAGCTTTTTTAATCTGTGAGCTGGTTGTGTTTTTTTCATAAATAACGCTACCTACCTCCAGGTTTTTTTTGAAGCCGAGAATCTCTACAGGTTTTGACGGTTCCGCTTCCTTAACATTATTACCGTTGTCGTCTATTAAAGCTTTTACCCCTATGACTTCACTGTCTACCTGGATTTTTTGGCCAACTTTAAGGGTTCCTTTTTTAACAATAACACTGGCTATCGATCCCCTATTTTTATCCATAAATGATTCCACTACAACAGCTTCAAGCTCTGCATTTTTCTGAGATGTTTCTGGTGAGATTTGCCAGACTAATTCGATTATTTCCAAAAGATCCGTTATGCCTTTACCTTTAGGTGCAGCAACTTCAACAACAGGTACATCTCCACCATAACTTTCGATTAATATATCTTTCGACTGGAGTTCTTTTTTGATTTTATCTATGTTTATGTCCGGCAGATCTGTTTTGGTAATAGCTACAATGATTGGCTTATTGGCTTTTTTAATATGCTTTATTGCTTCTGTCGTTTGAGGTTTTATGCCGTCATTGGCGGCAACAATCAACACCACTATGTCGGCAACTTCGGCTCCACGAGAGCGCATTTTCTCAAAAGCTGCGTGACCTGGTGTGTCTATAAATGTTATTAGTTTGTCCTGAAAAGTTATTTGATAAGCTCCAATATGTTGAGTTATGCCGCCATGCTCGCCGGCTACAATATTGGTTTTTCTTATAGTATCAAGAAGGGTGGTTTTGCCATGATCGACGTGACCCATGATGGTCACAATCGGAGGGCGCAAATTGGTATTTTTTTGTTCGTCCATAATTATTGGCTTTTGACAGTGATAAAAATTTCATTTAACTACTTTTACTACTGCCAGATTTTTTTCCAGATTCATCTTCTTGTTTTTCTTCAATTTTGGCAGGATCCATTTTGGAGTTGTCGTCTGTTTTTCGTTTTGTATTTGTTTTGTCGTCCTGAGCTGACACAGATTGTGTAGATTGATCGTCTGTTTGGACTGGCGCAGGATCAGTTGAATCCTCCACTGGTTTTTCTTCGGCAGCGGTTTGTGCAATGTTTTCGTCTAATACGCCAAGTGCCCTTTTTGCTTCTTCTTGGGCGGCTCTTTCTTTGGCCTCAACCTCTCTTGGTGTGCCGGTTTTTCCGCGAATATCGATTTTGTAACCAGTAAGTCTGGCTGCCAATCTTACGTTTTGACCTTCTTTACCGATTGCTAAAGAAAGTTGGTCGTCCGGGGCTGTCACTTCTGCAATTTTGTCATCTTCTGAAATTTTGACCTGCAAATCTTTGGCTGGAGAAAGTGCTGCTTTTATAAATTCCGCAGGATCTTCTTGGAAGGAAATAACATCAATTTTTTCGTCTCCAAGTTCATTGATGACTGCTTGAACGCGTACTCCTTTTTGGCCAACGCAAGATCCAACCGGATCTACGCCCATTTGAGTGGAAGCGACGGCAATTTTAGAACGTGAACCGGCTTCGCGGGCAATGGTTTTAACTTCGACACTGCCGGCGGCAATTTCGGGAACCTCCTGTTTAAATAGACCTTCTAAAAGGCCATTGGAGGAACGGGAAACAATAATTTCTTCTCCGCGCATACCTTCCTTTATACCGACGATAAAAAATTTCATTCTTTGATTGATATTGTATATTTCGTTATGAGATTGCTCTTGTGGAGGCATGATACCTTCGGCTTTTCCTAAACTTACAGTTATAATAGGTCCGGAAATACGCTGAATAAGACCGGTTACAATTGTGCCGACTTTCGAAGAATATTCTTCTAAAACAGCATTTTTTTCTGCTTCCCTGATTCTTTGTAAAATTACCTGTTTGGCAGTTTGGGCGGCAATGCGGCCAAAACCCGGAGGTGTTATGTTTTTTCCGTTTTGGGCAAGTTTGACTTCGCCGCTGTTAATATCAAGATCCACCACCATATCTTCCGGTTCGCCATAGTCTTTTCTGTAGGCTGCTAAAATAGCTTGTTTGATGGAATCGATTACTACTTCCGGCTCCAAACCACGTTCGGAGCAAACCTGGTTGAGGGCGGATGCAAATTCTGTTCTTGCTTGAATAGCCATATATTTTTTAAATTTTAATACTTTATAGATAAAAAGGCGCCTTACGCGCCTTACCCACTTTAAACCCATAAGCTTATCTTGATGCGAATTCTATCAGAATAGGACAATTGAGTCAATTCTCCGTGTGTATCTTAAAAAGAGATTAAATCTAAAATTCTGGATAACAAACTCTCTTGTATGTCTGTAAGAGAGCCGTCAGCAGCGGAAACATATGTTTTGATTTTTATATCAACAGGAATAAAGCCAAACATTTTTTGTGCTTTGACACCACTGATGACGTAAGTTGGTGTGTTGTTTACTTCTGTTATTTCGATGGGAGCACCTTCAACTGAAAGGATGTTTGATGACGATGTAGATTCCGGAGGGGTAGGAATGGGGGGTTCTTCGACCCTTGTTAAAACTCCAGCTTTTATCATGTTTTCAACGGCTTCTTGGGGCAGGATTGTTACTACTTTTACGCCCGAAGGTGTTGTAACAAATAATTCACCGGTTGAAGGATTTATAGAAAGCGGAAAGTTGGTTCTAACTCTTCTTCCTTTTTGAATAAAACCTGTCTGGGCGGAACCTGTGGCAATTTTAATATCATCATCTTCGAATTCATTTTCTGCCTCGTCTAAAATTTCAGCTTCCTCTGACGCTTCAAGTTCCAGCTCCTGCCCATTCTCGTCTTTAAACTTTGTGACAACTTTATCTCCCTCGCGTTCGTACTCAATTTTTATGTCACCAAATTTTATTTTTATTTTTTCCTTACCTTCTTCTATTTCTGTTTCGGATTCAAAACCTGTTTGTTCATTTTTTGTCTTAATTTTTAACTTGTTTTTTTCTTTTTCAATTTCTACTTTTGTCCTGTTTTGAGAGTTATTTGAAGTTGAGGAAGATGATTTATCATCTGAACTTTGATTTTGTTGATCGGTTGCTTTTTTTATAGACTCGTTTTGCGATTCATTTTCTTTCTCTAAAGACTCTTCTGCTTGTTTTTCTGCTTCCGATTTTTCGGATAGAACTTTACCCACTGCTTGTTTTTGAGAGTTGTCTGAATTTAAAGAGAGACCGACTAATCCGGTTGAGATAAGAAGTGCGATTACTAACAGAGGGATGAGGTGTACAAAACCTTTTTTTGGCATTGGTTCATTTTATACTATTTAACTTATTTATTCTAGTGTTTTAAAATAAATATTTTTGGATTTAAATTTAACTTTAGGATGAATTCTCCACTTCATCTATGATTTTGCCGTTGAAGGCCAGAAGTATATCCATTGGGAAAGCCACAGGAATAATATATGAGTCATCTTTAGGGTCGTAAGCTATATGAGTTTTTGCTCTTTCCATGGTTTCGTCCCAATAGCGTTGGCATTCGG
>CAYHKI010000033.1:0-9377 GCA_964357165.1 uncultured Gammaproteobacteria bacterium
GAGAAAAAATGCTTGCTTAATTCCGGCGATAAGGTGGGTGCGGTAGAGGAGGAGGTGAGGAGTCTCATCTCTTGAGAAATAAGCCTGCCTTGAGTAATTTCTCGGTCACCGTTTACAGTTGGAATACTTGTAGTTGAGCTCATATACTGCTGAAAACGATCCATTTCGCCAATAAAGTCAGCTAAAAATTCTTGATAGAACTGGTGATTATGCTTGTCGCCGTTGGTCGGAATTGGCGGTGCTTTATGAAGGTGGCTAAAAATGTATTCGTAAAAAACCCTGTCCTGACCAAGATTAAAAAGTGCATCGGGGCTATTGATACCTGCTGCCTCTAAGGCTAATTGTTTAGTCCTGCTTTCATGAAAACTTTGACTGCCCTTTTTTACAAGTGAAGCCCATGTGTCTTGGTCGGTGAGGATGTCGTTGCTGGGTTCGTCAATTATGCTTGGTGATTCGCTATTATTTTCAAGAGACCAGTTCATAAGAAGCCTTGATAATGTGCCATTACCGTCCCTAAAAGGATGAAGAGAAATAAGTTTATGCTGCAGCGTCGCTGCTAAAGCGAAATTGTTTTCCAAACCTTTTATCTTGGTGTCATTGAACCAATCACAAATTTCTTGCAAATCTTTTTCAATAAGTTCCTGTGTTTGTGGTTCTTCGTGTGGATATACAATGAATCCTGTTGTAGTTTTGTTGTCTTCTTGTGGGACCCTATTGAATTTGAGAAGAGGATTGTTTTCTATCGCACTGATTTGTTCCTTTGTGTAAGTTACCGGTTCGCCTGTTTCATCATAGGAGGCACCTATAACACCGGTGCTGCGGATTTTTCCCGAAACTTCAGGGTTTGACCTTTGCGTGAGTTTTTTGTGAAGCTCTAAAATAAAATCCGGTGTTAAACTTTGATTTCCATATTCTTTAGCAGTAACTCTTGCTACCAGATAATCTGTCCATGCATTTGCGCCGAATATCCTTTCAGGATTTGGGGTAACTCCTGTAATAAGGGCATAGTTGAGGAATTTTTTATCGATAAACAGGCTGGTTTCGACTAATCTGTCGTATTCGGTTTCTATCCCCAAGGCTTTTTCAGAGTTTTGAATTTGTTGTTCCAGTTGTTTGGATGGTGCTTCTTTGGTGGGAGTTTGTGCTTTTTCGCTTCGGGAAAACATATTGACGTCTTTGTAAATTATAACTTTAAAACTCAAGACTTGACAATATACTATCATACTAGTATGATAGTACGAGTGAGCAACAGTAGATTAGATTATTTGGTTGAAACACTGCTTGGCATTAAGGGAAAAAATGAAATGCGGAATTTCCTTTATGGTATCTTGACTCCTTATGAACTTAGTGAGATTCCAAGAAGGTTGGAGATTGTAAAGCTTTTGAAAAAGGGAGTTGCTCAGCACAAAATAGCAAATGATTTGGGTGTAGGGGTTGCAACAGTAACAAGAGGTTCAAGAGAACTGAAAAAAGGAAGATTTAAAAATGTTTAATATGAAAAATAATATAGATTGCGTAAATTTTAATTGGCAAAACCTCTCGAATAGGGAGGTTAGCTTTGTTGTAATTTAGAAGTCAAAGTAGATTACAAAACATAGCCTCCCAAATGGGAGGTTTTTTTTATGCCTTCGACTATTTGTCTCAGGCTAAAGACAAAAATATGAATATAGAAAGAATTAATTTAAGTATAAATAGCGAGGAAACTAAACCTGAAACTTCTTACAGGGAGCTTGCTGCGGACTTCTCTAAATTGCTCACTAAAAGACCTGTTGCTTTAAAAAAGATTGAAAATGTCTTGAAATATTCGAGAAACAACGCTGAAAGCTTGATTATAGTTTCAACGGTTTGTCCGCCATATTCATCAGATAGTGAAGGCAGGCCGACATATAAAGAGCTTGAAGTTGGAATTGAATATAATATTTCCGAGCATCTAAAAATAATCCCACCGGCTGTTGGGTATCTTCAAGAAAAAGGTTTAGGTGTTAAGCACATTTTTTTGATGGCAGATACCGAAGTTGATTTAATACCTTTTTTACAAAACAAACTCCGGATTACCCCTGAAGAGTTTTTAAGTCGTTGCCAAATGAGTGTTGAAGCAATTTCTGAAAGGGTTCAGATTGCATATCCGAATATTGATTATTCTGAAATACCCAGGGCCTCCAGATTCTTGTCATATTTTGGTGAGAAAAATTGGTATTTAAGATATGAACATTTCAAGGCACGATTGGAAGAAGAAATGAAAGTTAATAGAGATGTCGCATATTCTTTGCAAAGAGATGCACGTTATCGTTCTATTCTAATTGAAAGTTTGCTTGGAAGAGTGACTGAGGAGCAGATGGTTGAGCACATTGTGAGGCAAAAAGCGCAGTATATGGCTTTTGCGTCTTTGATGCGCGATAGATTTCCAAATAGGTTAGTTGTAATAAATCACGCAACCCCTAATTTTGCCTGGATGAATGACAAAATTGCAAGGGAACCATTGGTTTTAGATCAATCAAGAGGAAATTATTTGCCGGAGATTCCTTTAGTGGAACTTGATATTTCGACAATGCCAGGAGGGGAAAAATGAAAATTATTTTTATTACAAGCGGGAAGATAAATTATATTTTTTCGGGTTGCAGTCTTTATGAAAGTATCCTATTGACTGCTGAAGGAAAAAGATTTCCACATATAGTGTCCAGTGCTGAAGAAATAAATAAGATTGTGGGTAAAATGAAAATTTTGGAAGATGCAGTTATTTTGTCAGCTCCATCCAGTCAGGCCAAGGAAACTGCGGATATATTAGGAAGATTTTTGGGAAAAGAGGCTATTAGGGATAGAAGGCTATTACCTCTAAGATTTGATTTGAAAAGGATTATCAGTGAGGAAGAATTTAATAGTTTAGGTGGTAATGCTTTTAATGTATTAAGATCCAGGTTTTTGGACGCCTTTTTTGAAGACAGATTAGCAGATAAACAGGAGGATTTTAAAAAAAAATATCATGAGTTTATGCTTGATGTGACTTCCAGATATTATGATAAAACGGTAATTGCTGCTTCGCATTCATATATAATCCAATTGTTTTTTATTTACAGTAAAGTGGGAGAAAAAATGTTTAAAGATCGGAATTTGCTTAGAAAATTGTTTAATCCGTCAAGACCGCTTGGATTTTTAAAGACTATTGAAATGAATATAAGCTATAATTAACATTATGAAAAAACGTATTTTAACCCCACTACGTTCTGCAAAGCGGGACTTCGAGGGGTTCACCCAGAAGGTTCACCCTGAAGGGCAAGCAGGAGATTGTCATGAATAAAAAACGCATACTTACCGGTGACCGTCCAACGGGGCGTTTGCACCTTGGGCATTATGTTGGCTCGCTTAAAAATAGAGTGAAGCTGCAGCATGAATATGAGACTTTTATTATGGTTGCAGACGTGCAGGCGCTGACAGATAATTTTGAGCATCCAGAAAAGTTAGGCGAAAATATCCGCGAAGTTGTTTTGGATTATCTTTCGGTTGGAATTGATCCCGGAGTTTCGACAATTTTTATTCAATCACAAGTTCCGCAAATAGCAGAACTGACTGTTTTTTTTATGAATTTGGTGACTTTGGCCCGACTCGAGAGAAACCCGACGGTTAAGGATGAAATGAAACAGAAAGGATTTGGAACCAATGTGCCTCTGGGATTTTTGGCTTATCCAGTTTCCCAAGCTGCAGACATTGCTTTTTTGAAAGCAGATTTGGTGCCGGTTGGTGCAGACCAGGTGCCGATGATCGAACAAACACGCGAAATTGTGCGCAAATTCAACGATTTGTATGGGAAGGTTTTGGTTGAACCGGAAGCTTTAGTTGGCGAGGTGGAGAGACTACTTGGGACAGATGGAAAAGCCAAAATGAGCAAAAGCTTGGGCAATGTAATTAATTTGTCGGATGATTCCCAAACTGTCAGAAAACAGGTAATGGGTATGTATACCGATCCGGCTCGGGTTCATGGAGATGAACCGGGAACCGTCACAAACAATCCAGTTTTTATATATTTGGACGCTTTTAGTCAAAGTGGAGAGTCAAAGTCGAAAGTTAAAGAATTTAAGGACAGATATAGGAAAGGGACGGTAAAAGATGTTGAGGTTAAAGAATTTTTAGTTGAGGTTTTGGAAGAGTTTTTGGAGCCGATCCGCCTAAGGCGAGATAAATTCGAAAAAGAGCAGGGGTTGGTTGAGAAGATTTTGAAAGAGGGAACAGATAAAGCAAGAAAAGAGGCGGAGAAGACATTGGCCGATGTTAAGCGCGCAATGAAAATTGACTATTACTAGCATTCCAAATATAATTCGAAAATTCAAATTTTTAATAAATGAGGGCAGAAAATCCTGATTTTTATCGTAATAAAAAAATTACAAGGCGTGAAGCTTTAACTTTACTCGTGGGAGGGGGTTTGGCTGCAGCTTATGGTGGATATATGATAAAAAGCGCAGCGATTCCCCGTTTTTTGCCATCGAATCCTGAGGCTAAAGATATCGAGTCAAATCAAGTCGAAGCTGGTGTGGTAGCCATTTATGAGGGTGTTAATATCCGCATGGCGCCTGTTATTCCTGATAGGACAAGATTCCGGCAACCAGATAATAGACTCGATTGGGTGCAGATAGAAACTATAAATGGGGTGCCGCTAAACGGTAAATCTGCTTTTATGGTAGTAAATCCACGAATAGTGACAGGGGTAAACACGACTGATTATATGCAATACGGTTTTGATTGGATTAAACTGGACATTCAGAAAAAGGGTGAAGAAAATGTTCGTCCTTATTATATTAACCACTCCATAAATACGGAGGACTTTGTCAAAATTTTGGGATATTCGGGATATAATGATATTCTAAATGGTCAGGCTGGTAGTGGGGGTATGTATAAATTTGAAAGTGACCAATTGTCTACAGAAGAAATTGGCCGGGTAATTGTACCTGAAAATTTGGAATCAATGGCTGGGGATATAATGCCCAAACTCTGGTCAGAAAGAATGAGGAAACAATTTGAAGGAGAAATTCCTTCGGTAGGTAGGTTGGTTACTAGTGTTCCGGTCATTGATGCTGGTGGAGAAAAGCATGATATGCCAATCAATGTAAGGGAATATCCCAGTCTTGAGTATGGCAATGGAGAGCCGGTGAAAGTTGTTGGAACAGTTGCCCAGGTAACAATTCTTAACAAGGTATTAATGCCGCCAGATGATTATTATCATTTTAATTTTGCAGCTGTTAGGTCTGAAGATTTAGACGGATCTTTAGTTGATGCTCAAGGTGATCTTGTTGCGCCTTCTGGTGGCAAAGTGTATGCGATTGCTAGCCCTTATTTGCTTGTGCTTTAGATAATTTTACCTGGACACTTATTTACCTTTTAAATAGCCAGCGGTAGTAATTGGCAGTTGTCGGTGATAAAATGGTCGGTTACACAAATGAAATTTAAAAAAGAGGACAAAACTCAAACTAATAATCAGCCTGTTGAGCCTAAAAAGGGTCCGATTCCAAGGGTTAATATTCCTAAAATGGGCAAGAAAACTTCATGGCGGGGTTTTGCAATATATGCTGTATTGGCAATTTTGCTTTTTGTTTTTTTTGCGGCTACTTCTAATCCGGCGGATCGTTTTTTACCGGTTGAACCTGTTTCGGTGGCAATAGGCGACATTAAGGCTGATAAGGTTGAGAGCGTTATTATAGACGGTGACAGGATAGAGGTTAAGTTAAAGGATAACAAGGTCTATTCATCCAGAAAAGAAGATAACCAATCTTTTTTCGCGGCGATGCAGGCAAGCGGGGTTGATCCAACAAAAGTGGCGATAACTGTCAAAGACAGGACGGTTTCTCAAGCTTGGATTACCATTATTACAACGTTTTTACCACTTGTGGTGATTATCTTTTTCTTTTTCTTAATTTTCAGACAAGCCAAGGAAGGTGCCTCTTCTGTTTTCTCTTTCGGTCAATCCCGGGCCAAGCAATTTTCCAAGGATATGCCCAAAATTACATTTAAAGATGTTGCTGGAGTAGATGAGGCCAAAGTGGAACTTATGGAGATTGTCGACTTTTTGAAGCATTCGGAAAAATATAGGGCAATTGGTGCCAGAACTCCAAAAGGCGTGCTACTGGTTGGACCTGCAGGTACCGGCAAGACTCTACTTGCAAAAGCTGTAGCTGGTGAAGCTGGCGTGCCGTTTTATTCGGTTGCGGGAAGTGAATTTATGGAAATGTTAGTAGGAGTCGGGGCAGCTCGTGTCCGAGATCTTTTTGGACAAGCGAAAAAAACCGCTCCGGCGATTATTTTTATTGACGAGATTGAATCAATAGGTAAGGTGCGAGGTTCTGGTTTTTCCGGCGGTCATGATGAGCGGGAACAAACTTTAAACCAAATACTTGTAGAAATGGATGGATTTAGTGCAAACGAGAATGTGATGGTGATGGCTGCTACCAATAGGCCGGATATGCTGGATCCTGCCTTAACGCGTCCTGGTCGTTTTGATAGACGAGTTGCGCTAGACCTTCCGGACATTGAGGGAAGAAAGGCAATAATCCAGATTCATATGAAAGGTAAACCATTTGATAAAGAAGTTGATATAGAACGGCTTGCTAAGCGAACAGTTGGTTTTAGCGGAGCAGATTTGGCCAATATGTTAAACGAGGCAGCGATCTTGACTGCTCGTGAAGCCAGGAAGGAAATATCAAATTTGGATTTGGAAGAGGCCGCAACAAAGACAAAACTGGGACCACAAAGAAAAAGGATGCAGTCGGAGGAAGAGCGAAAAATGACAGCTTATCACGAAGGCGGGCATGCAATCGTTGCCCACTTTTTACCAAATGTAGATCCGGTCCATAGGATTTCGATTGTGGCCCGGGCCAATACGGGAGGTCACACAGAGGTTCATCCACAGTTTGACAGAAACCTGGAAACAAAAACCAGATTACTAGACAGGATTGCAATGGCACTAGGAGGAAGAGCGGCAGAAGAGCTGGTATTTGGAGAATTGACCAGTGGGGCTTCTTCTGACTTGCAGGTGGCCTCTAACATTGCTCATGCAATGGTGGAAGAGCTTGGAATGAGTGATCTTGGACCGACTGTGATGCAGGCAAGGGCTCAATTTGGTATTTGGCCAACAGGAGAAGGTTCACAAATGTCAGAGGACACAGCTGCAAAAGTAGATGTTGAAGTTCAAAAGATAATTGATACAGGTTACAGAAAAGCCAAGGATACCTTGACCAAACACAGAAAAGATTTAGATAAGGTTGCCGAAGCACTTTTGGATAAAGAAACACTGGAACGCGACGAGTTTGAAAAAATTGTCGGCAAACCTCGGGATATTGACGTTGTAAAAGTTAAGCTTGCCAAAAAAGCTAAATAAATCTAAAATCCCTTTAGTAAGATATTATGGAGAGGATTGAAAAAAATCCTGCCGTTTGGGAAAAATTATTTCCTGATTACGAGAGGCGCGTGTTGGCGCAAAATTTCACCGAAAAGATTTCTGAAATAAACAGTGTTGAGGTTGTTTTATCAGTTTCGAGAAGGCAAGAAACTGGCTTTAATATGCAGTCTATATTTGTTTTAGTGTCTGATAAAATTAAATCTTGTGAGGATGAGCGAATAGAATCTTGTTATCGTGAAATATGCTCGGATTTCGCTTCACAGAATTTATTAGGACATATTTATATAGGTTCAGAGGTGAATTTTCTTAAAAGTAGGCGGTTAATGTTTGATCTTAGGTATCAGGCTGCTACAACTTTGTGGCAGAGGCCGAGTATGCTTGCTAGTGAAATTGGTTATCAGCGAAATTTTAATGGTGATTTAAATTAATAGAGGGAATAGTTTGGTAATTTTCCATTATTTCTTTTTTTGGCATCTTCGATGATTTGTTCTATCGTTGGTCTAAGTTTAACTTCTTGCGATCGTGGATCTGTTTCTTCTGGCCAAAAGTAAACAACTGTTTGATTGCAATAGTCGACCATATTTGCCAACTCTTGCGCTTTTTGGGGCAAAATTTGGGCAAATGGCTTAATTTTGCCGTCTTTTGGGTCAATTGCGCGGAATTTGGTTGCCGGATTAAATCTTCTGATAGTCTCAGATCCAATAACAAGTGCTCCTCGGGATTGTAAGTCTTTGATTGTTTGGTCAATTAGGTTCGGGTGTTTTACTTTTACATAATCTGGCATTACACCCAAGGTAAAGTGAATATCTCTTTGTTTTTCTAGAAATGGCCAGGATTTCATAATTATCTGGTCGGCATCCCAGTCTGTCATCTCGAGTAAATTTTTGGAATTGAAAGGGTAATCCGGATGCGGGTCTCGGCTATATAAAGGCTTTAACAACATTTTGTAGAGCATATCTTGACCGCGACAATGAGGGTTCAGATAAAGACCTTTGTGCATTCTGGCTCTAAGTTCTAAGAATGTAGAAAGGTTTGTTGGGTTTTCAAAATACGGGTTACCATCTTCGTCAACTCTTACGCCGTGATAAATATTTGCCCACTCTGGGTTTGAATCCACTAACGCTCTCATAGGGTCTACTGTTTTGTTGATTGCACCTAAATCTCTTTTTCTTGTGGGGTTTGTAATATCGTAGGTTGGTCCAACGTAGTTGTAGACGTCGATTGCGGTATAAGAAAGCTTATCCGCAATATCTAAAAGTTTGCCGAGTACACCTTGACCTTGAATTGCGGCCAAAACTACCCCTTCATCAAAACCGTACAGTTCTACTAATTTACTTAAATCGTATTTTTCGAAAATTCGTTTTACTGCTACTTCCTCGTTCAAGATTTCTGGGTCTATTTCTTTTGTCGGATCGCCCCACGGTGGTGTAGCGATATCATGAGACATTGCTGCGATTATGCCGTTATTGACGGTTTTCTGAGGAAACCCGTTTTCAAAAAGTATTTTTTCAAGTGGAAGTGCAGTTAAAAAACTATGGTTGTCTCTCGTTTGATGGAATCCAGGACCTTTACCATAATAATTGCGTTCGTCCTCTGCGGAGAATGTTAAGAGAGCAAGTTGTTTAATGTACATTAATCTTGAAGTTGGGAGCAATTCCGGCAAGTCCCAGTAAATTTTGTCGGTAATGTTTCCTGGCAAATAATTACCTTTTAAATCTTTCATAAAGTAATCAGGGTCACTACTTAAAAGACCGGGTGGGGTTTCACGCCTTTCTAAAGCTTGATAGTCAAGTTGAGTTTTTTCATCACTTGCCCATTGCAGGTCTGAATATGGAAGAAAGACGTGTACATAAACGTCGCCTCTTTCTTTACCGACGCATTCTGGGTGTGGTTTCCAGTCTGCCCAACTGCCTTTTACTTCAACTGACATGCGAGGCGTATTCCCGTATTCTACTAACGAACGCAACCCTTAGGATTGATTGAGGTACTCAGAAAA
>CAYHKI010000034.1:0-6260 GCA_964357165.1 uncultured Gammaproteobacteria bacterium
ATCGTCTACGTGTCGGCACAAATTAGACCCATAGTTGAAAAATCGCCTCACGTTCGATATAATCCTACTTTATGAGTCACGAAAGACGGACAACTACAGAAGAACAAGAAGGGTTCCAGTCAAAAAGGATCGTTGTTAAAATTGGGAGCTCCACTATCACACACGGAGCAACTAAAGAAAATCCTCTAAATAATTCTTTAATTGACAACATCGCAAGACAATGTAGTGAACTTTATAAAAGCGGAGTTGAGATTGTTATTGTGAGTTCAGGTGCAGTTGCTTGCGGACGACATCTTCTTTCGATAGACGAAGCTGATATCCGCGACAAACAAATATACGCAGTTTATGGACAACCCACTCTTATAGGGAAATGGGTTGATGCTTTCAAAAGAAATGGAGTAGTAGCAGGCCAAGCACTTATCACAGAGGATGATCTTGAAGAGGCGAAAAAAGTCTTACCGAGAGCACTAAAAAACGGCGTTGTAATAGTTAATAGAAACGATGCCGTTAGTACAGATGAAATGCAAGCTTTTTTAAGTTTGGCCGATAATGACCACAATGCTCAAGAAGTTGCAGAAATTATTTGTGCGGACACTGTTGTGTTGCTCACTGATGTAGACGGTGTTCTAGATAATGACAGAACGCTTATTGAGGATGGATCATCTATATTTGGAGACTCACACTATTTTCCTGGATCTGACGTTGGAACAGGGGGCATGCTTACAAAAGTTCTTGTCTCAAGAGAATTGTCAAAAAAAGGTGTTCGTTCCATCATTGCCAATGGGAATAGAGATAATGTAGTTTTAGATGTTGCTCGAGGTATGACAACCGGATACACAACTTTTCAGCCTAAGTTAAATTGATTTTGAACCCAAAAAGTTCTAACATCGTCTACGTGTCGGCACAATAATAGACCCATAGTTTGACTAATTTACCTCAAGATTGTATAATTTCGCAATGTCTCCTGAATTCAGACAAATAAGATTGAATGCGGACGAAAACGGTGTTACGAATCTTGATCTAAAAGATCTGGAAGGGGTAGCACAGCCTACTTCCCCAAGCTGGGAAGAAGTTTTTACTTCTGTTCTAATACCTGAGGAAGTGAATGGTTTAAAAATCCTAGATGTTGGTGCAGGTGCTTCCGATGCTGTCAAAAGATTGTCAGATCTTGGCGCAGATGCTTATGCAATAGATCCGCGGTATCGAAGTAGATCTGATCTCAAAGGTTTGGTTAGAAAACATAACAAGGTTTTGGAAGGCGAAGATAGCGCTAGAAGGGAACAGGCTTTGGAAAGTTTCATGGAATCTATTAAAAATACACCTGAAAGGTACAAGACAGCATCTGCAACCGACATTCCTTTCACAAATGATTTTTTTGATATTGTTTACTCAAGAATTGCAGTTACGTATTACCTCGATGTTGATCGGGATATTTTTTCTAAAGCAGTTTCAGAGTGTATTAGAGTAACCAAACCAGGCGGAAGCATAAGGTTTTTTCCTTATAGGGAGGCTGAACCTGCTTGGCCTGAAATTGTAAATGACCTTAGGTTAAATAACGAATATGAAATATTCGACAAAATTAGCAGGGATCCTAATATCTCCAGTTTAAAAGAAGTAGATGTAACTATTAGAGGCCTTCCGTGGAAAACGCTAGTTCTTGAAAAGGTCTGAAGCTCGAAAACACCTCATTGAGCGAGCCAGATTACGCAATTATAAAGTTAAATTGATTTTGAACCCAAAAAGTTCTAACATCGTCTACGTGTCGGCACAAAATTGCCCAGTTTGGTTATAAACTTGGGTTATTTTTTGCCTTGTGGTGGAATCGTACGAAGCGCGATGGAGTTTATCCGCCTCTGGCGGGATCCCCGGCACTTGATTGTTTTTACGTAATAACGTAATATATATATACAGAATGTCTAATACTATTTCTGCAACTAATGCAAGGGTTAAACTTTACGATCTCTTAGAGGAGGTTGATAAACTTTCCAAAAGAGTAATCATCACCAGCCATGGTAAAACCAAAGCTGTACTAGTTAACGCTGACGAGCTTGAGAGCATGGAAGAAACCCTGGAGATACTTCGTGACAAGCGTGCAATGGCATCAATTACCAGGAGCATGAAAGAAATTAAAGCTAGTAAGATCATACCCTTCGAAGAAGTTGTTGGTGCAAAATAACTTGTGGCCAAAGTTTATTTTACTCCTAATACACAAAAAATTTTAAGTAAATTAAAAGATAAGAAACTAGAAAAAAGAATTTTGCAGGCAAAATCTAAGCTGGAGCAGAATCCGCTAGCAGGTAAAAAGTTGACTGGCAAACTTGAAGGGCAATACTCTCTAAGAATCTGGCCTTACAGAATTGTATACTTCATAAATCAAGAAAAAGACCTGATTATAACCGATATTAGACATAGAAAAGACGTTTATAGATGATTTTATATCCAAAAAGTTCTCCTCTTCCGCTAGAGCTTCACTCTAGCAAGCGTCTGGCTGTCGACAGACAGGTCTACGTGTCGGCACTTTACTTTGTTCAGTGTAAACACAAATTTAAGTCTTCTTGATATACTTTATTTGTGAATCAATACACATCCTGCTTTATCGGTGCGCCATTACCCAAAAAGTATCAGGCTGAGTTTGAAAAATTATTGGTTGGTGTTGGAAAATTATATCCTGATTGGAAAATAACTTATCCGAAAACACCACATGTAACCGTTTATTATTTAGATAAGCAATCACAGTTTGTTCTACCTGATATCGCTAACATTGTCCAGAAAGAAATTAGAATTCTCAAGAATATTGTTTTGGCAGTAAATGGTTTTGATTACTTCACAAAAGAAGACGCTAGGGAGGGTATTGTATTTTTGAACATTGTTTATCAACCTGCATTTGTAAATCTTAATCGTGCGCTAAATGATAAGTTGCGTAAATATTATTCTGCAGATAATAATTTACCGTTTCATCCACATATGACAATTGCCAGAATTAATGAAATAAAAAATATGTCGAGTATAAAAAATTGTGTTTTAGAACTCGGGAACAAGATTGGAAAAGTATATTGGGAATTCCGAATAACTGAAATTGTAATTTATGGCGTGGATTCTAAAATACAGCCACAACATCAAAAACAATTAATCACTATTTCTGTTTGAAAATTTGTTTCTCTGAAGCTTTAGTCAATGAGTAAGACTTATAGTTGCAAAATGCCGATAATATTGATAGAATTCGTTGCTCTATATTTAATAATCTTCATTTATATTCTTCTTTAAAAATAGAGCAAATCATATTGTTATCTGCCAGATGTTATTAGATTGGTATTTTGAAAATACCGATTATTTGGTATCTTAAATCATTTAAGAAAAATTATGAAAGCACTAATTATTGCAGCCGGAAATGGAACCAGGATGCAACCCGTTACTCGGGGTAGGCATAAGTCGCTCATGAGCCTTTTGGGTTTGAAAATTATAGAACGGGTAATTTTGGGTGCCAAAGAAGCGGGAATTTTAGAGTTTGTAATTGTAACTGGTTATAAAGGTAAAACTCTTCAAAAATTTATTGGCGATGGTTCAAGATATGGAGTTACTATTTCATTTGTTCAAAACGATGAATGGGAAAAGGCAAATGGGCTTTCTGTTTTGAAAGCTAAACATAAGTTTAGTGAAAACTTTGTGCTTCTTATGAGTGATCACGTTTTTGATTATCATACCCTTAAAAGACTAATAAGAATTAAACTTAAAAATGATGAATGTGCCCTTGCAATAGATAGGACTCTTGAGAGCGTACTGGATGTTGCCGACACAACAAAAGTTGTGGCACACTGCGGTCGCGTTAATACAATTGGAAAGCATTTGGAAAAATATAACGCATATGATACTGGCATGTTTTTGTGCTCACCTATCATTTTTAAGGTGCTTAGTCAAACAACACGAATGGGTAAATATTCTCTTACCAACGGAATGAATATTTTAGTTGGCAAATCTAAACTTAGAACTTTTGATATTCGAGGTAATTTTTGGTCAGATTGTGATACATATGCGGATATTAAGTTTGCCGAAAAAAAGATGTTAAATAAATTATCAAAACCTGCTGATGGTATTGTGTCTAAAAGATTTAATAGAAAAATTTCTGGTTTTATCACTCGTTTTTTAGTTAAAACTCCGGTTACTCCAAATATGATTTCATTTTTAATTCCTGTTATGGCTATTTTCTCGTTTTTTATACTCTCGATAGGATCTCAAATGTCATTTATTTTAGGAGGAATACTAATCCAATTTTTATCTATTATAGATGGTTGTGACGGTGAAATTTCTAGATTGAAGTTCCAAAAATCTGTTTTTGGTGCCTGGCTCGACCCTATTTTAGACAGATATGTAGATATGTTTTTAATAGCAGGAATGGCTTATGGTTATTGGAACGCAACAGGAAACGATATAGTTTTGTTTATGGCTGTCATGGTGATTTTTGCCGATGTGCTGCAAGACTATATGTCTGCGAAGTTTTTCATTATTACCGGCAGAAAACTTAGAGCTTCATTGGACTTTCCATTTAAGAGGGACATGAGAATGTTAGTTTTGGCTATCGGTGCAGTTACTGGCCAAGTTCTAATTTCATTTTTTATCTTTGCATTATTTGTAAATCTGAAAGTGGCACTCAAGATTGTTAATGTTAAGAGATTTTCCAACCAGATAGCAATTTGAAGTTAGTAAATAACTATTTTCTAAATCCTCTAATAATATTTAGTTTGATACACAATTTATTGATTTTTGTTTTGTCATAGATTTAGTATTTTACCCACAGGAATAGACGTAAATTCTCTGGGTTTGTGGCATGTTATGATGAAGATGTAAAGTTATTTAATGGTTATTTATTTGATATATGCTTCTACTTCTGGGAACGTAGAAGTAACAGTGGAATTTATTGGAAAATTACTTAAAAAAAAAGGATTTGAGGTTTTTTTAAGTCGTTCTGAAAAGACTGCTATTGAGACAGTTTTGAAACATAGTCTGTTTGTGTTTGGAACGTCTACATGGGATCACGGGAAACTTAACCCTTTTTTTGCAAATTTATATAATGAAATGCAAGACCAAAAATTTTTAGGTAAACAGGCTGCGTTTGTAGGCTTAGGTGACAGACGGTATGAACCCATTTTATTTTGTGAAGGAATAATAAAAGTTCGTCAATTATGGTTGAGGCAAGGCGGTGAGGAAATAGTTTCTACATTACAGGTTCAAGGTGAACCTTATTCACAATTAGAATCAATTGTATCTCCTTGGGCAGTTAATCTTGCAAAAACATGGTTAGAATATAATGATTGAGTTAAAGCGACTGGTTATTAAGATTGCGGGCGAATCCGGTCAGGGAATTAATTCTGTTGGTGAAGTTGTTGCCAAGGCTTTAAAAAAAACGGGTTTTTATAGTTTTGGATACCGCGTATACCCTTCACTTATTAAAGGTGGTCATGCATTTCATCAGGTAGATTTTTTCGATCATCCAATTAATTCTTCTTCTAAGTATGTAGATGTACTTTTGTGCTTTAGTCGAGTTTCTTTTCATGCATATCTTGAGACATTGAAAAATGGAGGACAAGTGATACATATGTTGGCGGGATTGGAATTATCCAGCGCTGAAAAGCATTTAATTGCCTCAAAGGATATAAAAATTGCATATTTGCCAGCTAACGATTTAGCGCAAAAAGCTGGCGGAAATGCAATTATGGCAAATGTTGTGATGGTTGGGGCTTTATGGAAACATTTAGATCTACCACTTGAACCACTAAGTGATGTTATTCGCGAGGAATTTGCAAATAAACCAGATGTTATTGAACCAAATTTGACAAGTTTAAAAGAAGGTTATGAATCTAAATTAGAAAGTTTGAAAATTTTAAAAATTAACTTTTTACCAAATAGTAATCGAAAGCACGATGCACTGCTTTCCGGTAATCATTTAATGTCTTTGGGGGCGGTTGCTGCCGGCGTAAGAGCCTATTTTGCTTATCCAATGACACCAAGTAGTTCGATATTAAGTTATTTGGCCGAAATTTGTCATGAAACAGGTATGTTGGTAAAACAGTTGGATGATGAAATTTCGGTTGCCCAGGCAGCAATTGGAGCGATGTTTATGGGAACTAGGTCTTTGGTTGCAACATCCGGTGGCGGCTTTGATTTAATGACTGAATCAGTTTCTTTAGCTGCAATGACCGAGACCCCGTTTGTTTGTATTTTGGCACAACGTCCGGGTCCTTCGACAGGTATGCCTACATGGACAA
>CAYHKI010000034.1:6360-9231 GCA_964357165.1 uncultured Gammaproteobacteria bacterium
GTTTGTATTTTGGCACAACGTCCGGGTCCTTCGACAGGTATGCCTACATGGACAAATGCAAGTGACCTAAATTTAGCTGTTTATTCCGGACATGGGGAGTTTCCTCGCTGTGTTATTGCAGCAAGTGATAGTGCTTCTGCTTACACTTCCATTCAAAAAGGATTTAACTTGGCGGAAAAATATCAGATACCAGTCGTAGTTTTAACGGACAAATTAATTGCCGAATCGTTGTTTCAGGTTGATGATTTAGAAAAAGATATAACTATTGAAAGGCATTTGGTGGATGAACATCTTCTTAAATCATTGAAACCGGTCGATCGTTTTAAATTGTCAAAGTCTGGTATATCTCCAAGATGGCTACCCGGACAGTCTGATGCCTGTTATGTAGGCAATAGCGATGAACATCTGGAAGACGGTACTGTTACTGAAGAAGCAATTCCAGGACTGGCAATGAATTTGAAAAGACTGGTCAAAATTCAGACACTTCTTGGGGAGTTGCCTGAGCCAGAATTGATAGGGCCAAAAGAATCGCTTGCTACGTTTGTTGGTTGGGGTAGTGTTAAAAATGCAATTTGTGATGTAGTGAATTTATGGAATAAAAAGTTTCCAAAAAAGGTAATAAATTATTTGCATTATGAATTTGTTTATCCTGTTCGAACAGATAAACTGAAAGAATTAATTTTAGAAAAGCAACTATTGATTTTAGTAGAAAGTAATTCATTTGGACAATTAGGGGCATTGTTAACGCAAAATACTGGTTATAAGTTTGAAGAAAAGTTATTGAAGTTTGACGGAAGACCGTTTTTTGTTGAAGACATAATAGACTATCTTACAAGGAGGTCTTGGGACTAATGTCAAACTGCAGTTGTGGGACTAAAAGTCACGTTCAGTTTAGTGATTATTCATCTGCTAATCTTTATATATGGTGCACCAATTGTGGTAATTATGGTATTCACGCTGCTATAAAAAGGGCATTGGTTGCGGAAAATATAAAACCTTGCCAAACTCTTCTGTGTTTTGATATAGGTTGTCACGGTAATGGTTCCGATAAAATTGGGGGTTACAGATTTCACGGCTTACATGGAAGGGTTATTGCTTTTGCTTGCGGTGCTTCTGTTGCCAATAGGAAAATTAAGGTGGTTGCGTTCGGCGGTGATGGAGGAACGTTTGGTGAAGGTATTGGTCATTTAATAATGGGTATTCGCAGCAATTATAATGTTATGTTTGTTTTTCATAACAACCTTAACTATGGCCTTACTCAAGGACAAGCCTCAGCAACTACCAAAGTTGGAATCAAGATGAACGCGTCTCCTGATGGTGTTACCGCGGACCCGATTCATCCTATGAAATTTGTTTTGTCCCTAAATCCAAGTTTTGCTGCTAGAACATTTTCTGGTGATGTTAGGCACATGACAGATATATTTCAAGCAGGATTAAAACACAAGGGGTTTAGTTTTATTGAGGTTTTACAGAGTTGTCCCAGTTATAACCATATGACACCCCATGAATGGTATCAAAAGAGAGTAAAAGATATAAAATTGATTAAGAATTATGATTCTTGTGATTTGTCAAAAGCGATTGATACAGCAAGTGATTTAGAAAAGCAAATTGCGATTGGCATTATTTATAAAAATCCTAAATCTGTGCCATTTATGGATAGACAGGCAAACCGAATCAAAGTGAAAACAGAATTGGTAGATGAAGTTAAGAATTTTTCAACAAAGAATTTGTTTGATAAATTTAGGTAAACGGATTAAATTTAATATTCTTCTAAAGTAGATGTATCACCAAGAGGTAAACCAAGCTCTTTGGCCTTAAGGTAGCGTCTCATGATTTTTCCAGAACGGGTTTTTGGAAGTTTGTCGATAAATTCAATTTCTCGTGGGTAAGCATGAAATGCTAAGTGTTTTTTTATAAAAGTTTGAATTTCTTCTTTTAATTTTTCAGTTGGTTTCACTCCTTCTTTTAATTTGACAAAAGCTTTGATGATTTCTCCGCGCATTGGGTCCGGTTTGCCAATAACACCCGCTTCTATTACGGAGGGATGTTCGATTAGTGCGGATTCGACTTCAAAGGGCCCTACGCGTTCACCGGAAGTTTTTATAACGTCGTCTGCACGGCCAATAAACCAAAAATAACCGTCTTTGTCCTTATAAGCATGGTCGCCGGAAATATACCAACCTTTAACAAAATATGTTTTGTATTTAATCGGACGACGCCAGATTGTTTTCATCATAGAAGACCAGGGAGCTTTTATGGCTAAATTGCCTTCTTTGCCAATTCCTACCTCATTGCCTTTATCGTCGACTATAGAAGCGCTGATACCGGGAAGAGGCTTACCCATTGAGCCAACCTTTACATCCATAGAAGGGTAGTTTGCAATCATAATGCCTCCTGTTTCTGTTTGCCACCAGGTATCATGAAAAACTAAGCCAAAAACTTTATAACCCCATCTGATTGGCTCAGGATTTAGGGGTTCACCAACACTAGCAAGGTGTCTGAGTGATGAAAGATCGTATTTTTTGACGACAGCGTCTCCAGCAGCTTGTAGCATTCTAATGGCGGTTGGAGCTGTATACCAGACCGTTATTTTATAATCTGCAATAATCTTGTACCAAAGTTCCGGTTCAAATCGACCATTATAGACCACTGTTGAGGCACCATTGCTCCATGAACCCAATATTTCGTAAGCGATGCCGGTTACCCAGCCAGGGTCGGCTGTGCACCAATAGACATCATCTTCTTTGAGATCTAAAACGTATTTTGCACTTATATGTTCGTGAATTATTGCTCTATGGGCATGAACTACCCCTTTGGGTTTACCAGTTGTACCAGAAGTGTAGAGCATAAAAGCTGAGTCGTCCGGGTCAA
>CAYHKI010000035.1:0-8889 GCA_964357165.1 uncultured Gammaproteobacteria bacterium
TTAGAATCAACAACAACTCCAACACTTGTGTTACCTCTTTTTGAAATTTTTTCACCGGCTATTCTCGCAAGTTCAAGCCTAATTTCTTCAATTTTTTGCTGCTCATTTTTTATATTATTGTCGTAACTCTGATTATTTTTCCATGAAAAATCTTCTACTTTTGAATCATTCTCTCGTAGTTCTAGAGGAAGATTAGGTTCAATCTCTTTTGAAGTATCCTGCGGAAGTGGTGTCTCAACTTGTACAACTTCTTTTACAACTTCTGTTGTTAGAACTTTATCTATTTTTGAGGCATTTGTGTTATTTTCAATATTTTTTTTCTCGCGCAGTAGTGTAACAAGCGCCACCACAAAAGAAACCACCAAAATCAGTAAACCAAGTATTATAAACATTATTCAAAGTATCGCCTGGCAAATTCATTGCCTAAAATAATTGTAATTTGCCCACTATCAGCACTCTGCGACGCATCTTTTATATCACAGTCAAATATTTTTGCCAAATTGTTAGCTGTATAACTTTTTCGGTCTGTCATTAATATACACTTTTGAATTAAATTAGAATCTCCAGTTATTGAAGTAACTCTGCCGCCAAGTGAAGTTATAAAACTGTTAGCAAGCCTTGAGACCGCAAATTCACCCGAAGCATTAACCATATTAATTTGGTAATCTTCGTTTACAATTTTTAAATTTTCAATATACTTTATTATGCTGCGATTATATTCCTGTGTGTTAAGAGATAAAACCTTTTTATTTTCTAAAGATTTAGAACTTTCCCCAATTGCCGATAAATCAGTAGATATTAAACTATTAACACCTATACCTTTAAGTTGCCACCATAACCTAAGAGCATCTATACGTGATATGTTTGTGCTCAAATCATTTCCACCCCAACCAGTTGTCATTATTTTAATAGGAGTTGTCCAAGAAGTAAATTTCGAGTATGTCTTTGATATATTATCAATATAAAAAGACGTATCATTTTTAAAATTTAAATAATTTTCAACAGGTGCCCCAAAGGCAAGCGACATTTTTTTCAGCATCACCCCTCCACTCTCACTCACCCCGCTATTCTTTCCAACTGACAAAACAATTGCTCTTTTTGGATCTTTCTGAAAAATAAACAGAGATGAAGCACTATTTCCCATTCCTACAGTAAAAGAAGATACGTTGTCCCATTTAGATCTTTCAGAAATTTTCCCAGATATATCAGCTTTTAAAAATCCCTTAAGACTTACTGCCACCAAAAAAACAATAATAAAAATGGCGATTTTAGCTCGCCACCTTCTCTTGTTTTCACTTTTTTTATAAGCTGGATTTCCTGCCATTATTACCAGCTTAACTGCCCTACTATGTTATATGATTATTTGTTCCCCTTACCCTTACCTATTATTTCAACCTGAGGAGTTGAATAAAGCTTAGCAATATGAGAAGCCTTTTTTTCCAAAATTTCTCTTTTGGTCTTTTTCTTCTCACCTTTATAAAAACTTCCGTACCCCATACTTAAAATCCTTTCATTGAACCCATATATTTATAATATCAACTTATAAAAGGTATCACAAGCACTAAATCTGACTACATTAAAAGATCTTATGGGAAACCAACTCTTCAAAATTCTTACTTTTGTCTTTTTTGATTTTGGATAAGTTCTCCCAATTTTCTGCCAATATTTTAGCCACATGTCTTCCGCCTATCGTTTCCGGCACTACCACATAATCTGCACCTTCCTCATAAAGCTTAATCGCATCATGAATCCAGTAACTTGCCGATATTATTGGCCCACGAAAATTCTTCTCCCTCGCAAAAGAAATCAATCGACTGCTATCGCGAAAATCCGGATCGGTTATTACGATCAACTTCGCACGTCCTAGTTCCAACTCTTCTAAGACCTCAGGATCGGTTATATCTCCATAAACGGCATTATACCCGGCACTTTGAATTTGGCTGAAAATTTCCGGATTAAAATCGACAACAACTATCTGTTCTTTATCATGAGTCTTGGTTTTTAGAAACTCTAAAATATCTGAACCCATTTGTTCACCACCTACTAAAATTACGTGATCTTTTAACTTCTCCCTGTGGACAACATATGGATCATGCTGTTTTTCGGGCAATATTTTTGATAAATACTTTTCTACATATTTATAAATTGTTTCTCCATATAATATTAAATATGAAGACAACGTTATTGTTACAACCCCTACTGCTCCAATTATTGCAACTTCATTTTTACCAACAAATCCCAAACTTGCCGAAACACTCATTAAAATTAGCGAAAACTCGGATATTTGTACCATAGAAATCGAAGTTAAAAACGAGGTACGATTACGAAACTTTAGAGTAAGCATAATTGCAAACACTATCAATGATTTCCCTAGTAGTACGAAAAGACATAATATTATTATAGTTCCAACAGAATTGGATAATGAACCTATCGGCATCGACACGCCAAGAAGAATAAAAAATATCACCAGAAAAAAATCTCGGAGTGGTTTTATCCTACCGGATATTTGAGTTCTATAGGGCGAAGAAGCAATGGCAACTCCAGCCAAAAATGCTCCAATTGCCACAGAAAAGCCTATACTTTCCGCAAAGGCTGCCACCAAAAAAGCCCAGGCAATTGCAGTTACAAACAATAGTTCTGCCGATTCCGAAGCCTTTTTTAATATTATCTTTAATGCATATTTTGTTGAAATAGCAGTCAGTGTTACTAGCGCAATTCCTTTAAATAAAATTAATAAAATTGAAATAACATTGGGGGTCTGGCCACTGGAAAATCCCGCCAAAAACATTAGAGCCAAAATAGCCACAAAATCCTGAACAAGCAAAAGCCCAATGCTTATCTTGCCATGCAAAGATTGAAGGTCATTTTTTTCAGCCAGCAGCTTTATGATAATTACAGTAGAAGAAAAAGTGATGGCAATCGCCATACAAAAAGCAGTTAATGTTGAAAAACCAAAAGCACTTATCAGAACAAATCCGACTACTGTAGTAAACAATATTTGACCAATACCACCGTAGATTGCAACTTTTCCCACGTATTTTAAATCTTCTAATTTAAGTTCAATTCCTACCAAAAATAATAAAAATGCAATACCAATATTGGAAAGAAGCGCAATCATAGACTGGTCGACATTATGTAATATTCCCGTTAGGGAAATTAAAATACCTGTAACTATGTATGCAAGAATGAGCGGTTGCCTAAGAAGTCTAGCAATAATTCCAAGAAGAGCACAAACTGCAAGAGTTATCGCAAAAAGTAAAAAAAATTGTGGCATAGGCAGTACTTACAATCAATTGTCAAATTTCACTGATCAAATGTCAAATAATGATTTCCAAATGTTTTAATACAACCCCCAACGCTCTAGGTATTTCCTGAGTAAACGACATTTCCTTGTTCGTCTGGGGATCAACGAATTTTATGCTTTTTGCATGCAAAAACAATCTTGGACACCAATATGAATCAAAACTTAATAACTTGGAAGGTGCATATATCGAATCCGAAACAACCGGATTTCCAAAGTGCTTCAAATGAACACGTATCTGATGAGTCCTTCCTGTTTTTGGAAAAACCGAAACAAAAGAATAAAACATCGCATTCTTTTCCAAATACCTTCGCCTAATTTTATTAAAGTCTCCTTTCTCCAAAATACTTTTAAAATTATTTTGTTTGAATTGTAAATTTGAATTTTTTACAACCAATGATTCTGCCTCTTTTCCCTCCTGACGATAATGTGCAATTCCAAATTTTCCAAATTTGCCTATTCTTACAATCTTATTTTTAATTTCCACTTTTTCGTCTTTAATATGTCCGTGCACTAATGCAACGTACTCCTTTTCAACTTTTCTATTTTTAAATTGTTCTTGTAATTTCTCAAAAGATTTTTCGCTTTTGGCAACAAGTATCAGTCCAGATGTTTCGCGATCAAGTCTATGAACAATTCCAGCTCTCTCACCAATACCTAAATTCTGCCCACGAAGTCCTAAATACATGGCAATCTCATCTTGCAAAGTTTGTCCACTTACCGTTTGAGACCGGTTAACAATAATTCCAGCCGGTTTGTTTACTACTATTATCTCTTTATTTTCAAATATTATTTCAAGTTTCATTTTTGTTCCTCATTATTACATTTAATAAAAGCAAAATAACGCCAAGAGTAATTATCGCATCTGCAATATTAAAAGTTGGAATTATTCCTATGTTAATAAAGTCCCTAACGCACCCATAAAATAATCTATCCAACAAATTAGAAGTTCCCGCTCCTAAAATAAGTACCAAAGATAATTTTTGCCATTTATTTTTTTCTCGCACTATGAACCACAAAACAAAAATTAATGCTACAAGTGAAAATAGCAATCCATTTTGTCCCAGTCCAAAGGAAATTCCCCTATTGCAAACATATGGAAAATACAAACTCGCAGTATGTTTTGAAATCTGATCCAACAAACAAATAACTAAAAATAATAACGAGTAATATAGGAATTTATTTCTTTCGCTCAACTTCACTTTCGCATTTTAAGCAGTAAACTGCCTGGGGTTTTACATCTAGCCTTCTCTTGTCAATTGCCTTTTTACATTTTTCACAAAAACCATATGTGCCCTTTTTTATTTTTAAAAGTGCCGTTTCAATTTCTTTAAGATCATTTTTTAACCTATCTTCTAAAATTACTGTCTTCTCATGACCGAAAAGAATCGCTGCATCAGTTCCTGGTTCCACAATAATAGATCTATCTTCAGTCCTAAATGGGTCTTCTCGCTTTAACCTTCTAAGCTTGGATAAAATAAGATCCCTTTGTTTTTCAACAACTTTTGATATTGTTTTTATGTCTATCATTTTGATAATCCAAATGCCGAAAGCATGTCCAGCAGTGAAACATAAATTTCCCGACCTATGTATTTTACTAGAAAGTATAACCATTTAGCTATATACAAGGGCCCAAGGACTATAACTTTAGCCGTATTATCAGCTTCTTTCAGGTTTGTAAACAAACGTTTTAACTTAAAAAGCACCAAAAGAACCATTGAAAATAGGTTCTTTATATCCGAATTAATTCTTCTTTTGGAAATTAAATACCAATTTACAGATGTAGCCAATAGAACCGCAGACATTAAAAATAAGATATAAAAATAATTAATTTTTGAAAGATTATTAGAATAAATTAGAACTATTAAGTTTAAAGTTGAAAATGAAACCAAGAAAAAAGAAGCGAAAAAACCTCTATGCTTTTTCTTTTTCTCAAACTTTTTTATTGCCCAGAAAATTAAAAAATATCCAAATGCAATATAAAGTTTAACAAAACTAAAACCAGCCATATTAAGGATAAACTTTTCTAAAACAAACTGCAGCAGTTTATATAAAAACATTGCAAATGCCATCCCGCTGGTAGCACAATCAAAAATAAGCCAATAGTTTTGCTTTTTTTCCCTTAAATAAAAAAAAACTGCTAAAAGACCACCAAAGAAAGCACCAAAGAAATCAAAACCGTGGTAAACATTAAAAAACAACAATTTTGAAATTGACCAATGATAAAAATCTACCCTTACAAAAAAATCAACTATTCGGCCCATCAGTGAACCAGCCAGAAAAAAGAAAAAGCTGTCAAAAAGTAACTGACCTTCAATAAGTTCTCTTTTTCCGGCTCTCCAAAACAAAAAAAGGCCAAAAAACATTGCCAATAAGAATGCAAGAACTGTGTATATCAACCAAATATTTTGAATAAAAAAAGATGTAAACATGAAAACCTCAAAAAATAATGTGATTTACGTTAAGTTTGACCATTTTAGCACAAATATTGTATGATAAGATCACAAACCAGCTAATCTGGTTTCTTTTGATGACAGCCACAGCACACGCACTAATAGGAGCAAGTTTAGCTACCACAATCGCCAATCCCATAATCGGCATTCCCGTCGCAATTGCATCACATTTTGTAGCGGACCTAATTCCCCATTGGGACGCAGGAACTAATCATCGCGACAAATCCGGTCTGCGCCTCAAGCTAGAAGCGGTTTTAGACGTCCTATTGGGTTTTGCCTTAGTTCTCATACTTTTTAGCGCCCAAACCTTTCAAAATCCAATTTATATGTTTGTTATGGTAATATCTGCCCAACTTCCGGACTGGTTAGCCGCTCCGGATTATATGTTTAACCTAAAATTTCCACCATTTTCCTGGATGGAAAAAATTGGCCACGAAACACAAACACGTATGCAACTTCCATGGGGCTTGGTAACTCAAGTAGTTATTGTCGGTCTTCTGGTGATATTTGCCCAAGGCGGCCTTTCTACATTTGGCCAAACCTTCGCCGCAAATTTTTAAGCCTCTGCGCTTGCTCTTGCTTCTACCTTTACTCTAACCGTATCTGCAATTACTTTGGCAGCAGTTCTCACGCCCTTGTCTTCTTCTCTAAGTAAATCACGTCCATCATCATTATCCTTGTAATCGTGCATTTCAACTTGCAAACCCGAACTGAGTGCAAGTGATCCAGAATTCATGCCAAATTCTATTAATCCACCATCATAAACAAGATATAGCTCGGCCCTTATCTGACTATCTTTATGGAAAATTACTTCTACCTTATCGAGTCTTGCCCTGAGTGGTCTGCCACCCTTTAAAAAGCGCAAGGTTGTTTCATTATCTATTTTTATTGGAGATTCATCCTCACTTACCAATGATCTAAGATAACTGTAGCTTTCAAGGTTTTGCATATCAACCTCATCAAGAGACAATTCTGGTTTTTTAGGTAGAAGAGTTTCGCTGGTCATCTCGCAAATAATAAGCTCAGGCTATCTAAATGTCAAATGTTCGATGTTTGAACTATTTCGCTCTCTCCACGTAATCACCACTTCTAGTGTCCACCCTAATCACTTCTCCATTTTTAATAAACAAAGGCACTTTTACAACCAAACCATTTTCCAAAACCGCATCTTTATAAGAAGCACCAACGGTATTACCACGTGCTGCTCCGCCAGTTTGTTCAATTTTGTAATCAATGATTTTTGGAATTTCTATATAAAGCGGTTTTTCCTCAACCGAAAACAAAGTTATTTCCATACCCTCTTTCAAATATTTGGCAATATCCTCAACAAACTTTCTTTCAATTGCCAACTGGTCATAAGTCACAGGATCCATCACATGAACTTGACTGTCGGTATACAAATATTGAACTTTTTTCCGCTCGACGCTGATGTCAGCTACTTTCGCCCCAGTCGGAAAAGTCTTGTCGATATTAGCACCACTTTCTAAATTCTGGACCTTAACTCGCACAGTTCCAGAACCTCGCGCTACCTTGATATGTTCATAAGTAAGCACTAAGAAGTACTTTCCTTGATCTTCGAACACTGCGCCCGTCCTAAGCTCGGTTACATTTAACATTATTATTTGTTATTTGAAGATTTAATGCGTTTAACCCTAATCAACCCTGAAGCAGGTATCACTTCAACACCGCGCTTCTCTAACTCATCCAAAAACAAATTGGCACCAATCGAATCTGAAACCATATGGCCTGCAACAATCATATTTATGTGAAATTTTTTAGCTTCTTCACGATGATCTTCTGGAGCGTGCATCGAAATTATAGTTCCAATTCCTGCATGCGAAAGTCTTTCGTAAATTCCTTTTCCGGGGTCTGTACCACCAGTAAAACCCGCAACTGCCACTTTACCGGCTCGATTCTTTTCACTACCAACTATAACCATTGGCCCGGCTTTGTATTTTATGGATTGCTTGTATTCGGGGATATCATTTAATAGTTTCATTACGTCGCCGACGGTATCATGATTCTTGTTTTCAAAAATATTCTGCATAAAATTCCATCCTAAATTATCCCAAACTGTATGAATACACATAAACGGAATATCAAGAAGCCTTGCTGCATCAACAGATTGATAATGATTTGCAGGTCCAATTTTTCGCTTTACTTCAGAAATCCTCTCCCCCATCAATCCTTCGGCAACATTGATGGGAACCCCGTAATAGGCCAATAGATCCACTTGTAAATCCATTACCTCGTCCAAAGATGCAAGTGCGCCGCCTTCTGGGTGATGTGCAATAACCAAATCTATCTTTTCGCCCTTTTCGCGTAGCCTATCCGCCAAGACGATTTCACCGGTATTCATATCGATTCCCGCCATTACCTTTTTAATTTGACTATTTATATCGCCAAAAAGAATACGGGTATCAGAATACGGATTTGTTAAATTTTCGAGGTCAAAATATTCTTTTTTGGACTTTGTAGTTTCCTCAAATAATTTTTTCTGGCGTTCTAGATAACGCTTAATTCCCACGTGACCTCTCGGGTCTGCATCAATTCCCATTTTTATTGCTAACTGGTAAATTTCGTCGATAGTCATAATTTTTATCTTCCCTTTGAATATAACCTAAATAAGATGAAAATTATATCAGAGGTGCGCCATTGGCATGACTGAAAGGTGCCAAGGCGAACTGCTGATATAACATACACAGTGAATAATATAATAATCGGCCTTTTGAATCAACTTGAGCGCCTACAACAGTTTGGTAAATTTCTCAGTTGAAAATTAAATATAACCCGACAATAACCAAAAATGCTCCAATCCATATGGATGCCCCAGGTAGTACCTTTGCATACCATTTCGCTTTGCCAGAAACAATATTATGTACAGCAGGTAAACTCATAGTTATTTGCAATTCCCATTTATTAACCCAAGCTACAACATCTATAAACACTTTTTTAAAAAATGCTATAAACAAACCGCCAATAACAAAACCCAGACCAAGTAACATATTTATATATTGATAGTATAACAAATAATTTTTAAAATGCTATAATTAGCTTCAAATATACTCTAAAAGCCGCGGTGCTGGAACTGGTAGACAGTTACGTCTCAAAAACGTATGGAGGCAACTCCGTGAG
>CAYHKI010000036.1:0-8814 GCA_964357165.1 uncultured Gammaproteobacteria bacterium
TCTTATTATCGGCAATAATGTAGATATAGCCTCACAAGTTCTTATTTATAACTCCCAGCACGATATCCATTCAGACGGTTTTGCTCCTAAAGATGGAACAGTAGAAATAGGTGATTATGTATTCATCGGCCCTCGAGCCATTATTTTGCCCGGAGTCAAAATCGGAAGAGGTGCAGTAATTGCAGCTGGCGCAGTGGTCACAAGCGACGTAAAAGAATTAGAAATAGTAGGTGGTGTACCCGCAAAACCAATCGGCGAGCGTAAAAATAAAAACCCTCATTACAAACTAGGCAGAGCACGTCTTTTTCAATGATTCTAGCAATCTTTTTGTTCGCTTTAATTCTTGGTGGAGCAGGTTCAGCACTAATTAAATTCGGGGGTAGTCAAATTAATCCACTTTCTCTCGTTTTCTTTCGGGCTGTCGTTTCATTTATCGTTCTGCTGCCCTTTGTAAACAGGCGGGAAGTTACCGCAGCTGTAAAAAACTCAAAAACATTAATAGTCGCTGGATTCCTATTTGCCCTAAACTGGATATTCTTTTCCTACGGTATTCAAAAAACTAATGTGTTTGTAGCCCAACTTATCTACGTCCCTACGTCACTGATTGTAGCCGGATTAGGGTACTTTCTTTTAAAAGAAAAATTAACAAAAGTGCAAATAACCGGACTATTACTCACCTTAATAGGAATGACGATTTTATTTATTGGACCAGCAAAATCGCAACAAACACTCTCTTATGGCACACCATTGGGCAACTTATTGGTTGCAGGTGGTCTCATCTCCTGGGCATCATATGTAGTGGTTACAAGAAAAGTAAGCGATAAATTTAGTCCATTAAGCATCATATTTATAGACTTTTTCTTAACAGCGGTACTGTCGGGAATCTTGCTAGTTCCCGCATCTTGGCAACCAGGTTTTTTACTAATAAAGTTTGAACCAACCTTAATCCTTTCAATTTTGGCAGCTGCTGTTATCTCTTCAGTAGGGTTTTTTCTTTTGAACCAGTGGCTCATAAAAAACACATCAGCCTTTATATCTTCCACTTTCATATACCCTATTACAATTTCAGCACTCGTATATGGAACTATTTTTTTTGGTGAAAGATTAACTTTAGGAATAATGTTTGCAAGTATTGTAATATTAATAGGCGTTTTTCTTGGCACAAACCTGTACACAAATAAAAAATAACATGGAATTATCTGTAATCATAGTTAACTGGAATACAAAAAAACTTCTATGGGATTGTCTTGCATCAATTTGTAAATTCACTCAAAACGTCGAGTTCGAAGTGATTGTGGTGGATAACAACTCCAACGACGGTAGTCGGAAAATGGTTAAAAGTAGGTTTCCGAAAGTAAAACTGATCTCAAATAATGATAACTTAGGTTTTGCCAAGGCAAATAACATTGGAATTAAATCAGCAACCGGAAAGTATATTCTGCTCTTAAACTCAGATACATATTTAATTGAAAATTCGCTCCAAAAACTAGTCGAGTTAGCAGAAAAACAAGAAAATCTTGGCGTATTGGCCCCTCAATTATTAAACTCTGACAAGTCAATCCAGCAATCAGTTGGCTTTTTTCCGGATTTGCCCCAAGTATTTTTTTGGATGACTTTTATTGACGATCTACCATTTGGACAAATTTTAAAACCTTACCATGTCGATCATGACGTTTTTTATAAGTCCGAGCAAGAAATTGAATGGGCAACCGGCGCAGCTATGTTCGTTCCCAAAAATGTCATCCAAAAAGCAGGATTTCTGGATGAACAAATATTTATGTACGGAGAAGATATTGAATGGTGCTATCGGATAAAAAAAGCAGGTTTTCAAATCATTTATACTCCTATAACCAAAATTGTACATATTGGACGCGGGTCATCTGGCCAAATATCAACTAAAGCTTTCGTTGGAGAATTTGAAGGGTTAAAATATTTTTATACTAAACATAAATCAAATTTTTCTTTGCAAATTTTAAGTATCTTACTTAAAATAGGAGCACTGGCCAGAATTCTCCTTTTTGGATTCCTAGGAAGAAAGGACACTGCACGCGCTTATGTTAAAACTTTTAAAGTGGCTTGATAATCATATACTTGAATATTTATCATTGTTACTTTTGATAATTGTTCCACTTTACCCAAAAATTCCACTCACGGATCTTTTACCTGGCTATATAGTTAGATTAAGACTTGATGACCTAGTAATCGGATTTACTTTTATTATCTGGATAATTTGGTTGATAAGGAAAAAAGTTACATTAAAAGGTAATCCCCTTTTTATCCCTATTCTGATATATCTAATCGTTGGTTTTGTCTCCTCACTATCTGCAATTTTTATAACCAAAACTGTTCCCCTTGAAACACTACACGTTGAAAAAATATTTTTACACTGGGCAAGAAGAGTAGAATATTTTTCTGTCTTTTTTGTCTTTTATTCATCGATCAAATCGCTTTCTCAAATTAAAAAATATTTATATCTGGCCGCCATTGTGTTATTGACGGTTTCAATATATGGATTTGGTCAAAAATATTTATATTGGCCAGCTTTTTCAACAATGAATAGAGAATTTTCCAAAGGTATAAAGCTTTATTTAACAGAAAATGCTCGCGTACTCTCAACATTTGGCGGTCACTATGACTTGGCAGCATACTTAATGATGATCTTAACAGTTTTCATTCCGCTGGCAATTGTTATAAGAAAATGGTATCTAAAATTTTTATTTTCACTTTTTTCTGTTTGTGGATTTTGGCTTTTAATATTAACAGTTTCCAGAACTTCTTTTGTGGCATATATTGTCTCAATTACCGTTGTTTTTGGACTATTAATTTTTAAAAAAGGTTGGATTTGGTCTTTATCAAGGTGGTTTCTTATTATTGTTCTTTCGCTTGGAATAATGCTTTCTCTAGGTGATCTTTCCGATAGGTTTGCACACGTATTAAAAATTGATAATTTTAAAAATCTAGTTCCTAAACCTATAAAAAAAGAACCACCTAAAGGGTCTGGCGTTGCATTTTTAGATGTTGGGTCAAAATCCGATACTCCACCCTCATCACAAAAACCTTCAAATGTCCAACCTACAAAACCTTCAGACGTAACAACAGATGTGCCTGAATTCGGCGACTCGGAAGGTCTTCCCGCAACTATGGCTGCCAAGCCGAGGGTATATTCCCAAAATGCTGTTAATTATGACCTTTCAACTGGTATTCGCCTGGACTATACCTGGCCAAAGGCGATAGAGGGTTTTACAAAAAATCCTCTTTTAGGATCCGGATACTCAACTCTTACTAAAAAAAATATTGACGATTTCACAGATGCAGAATCAACAGACAATGATTTTCTTCGAGCCCTGGGTGAAACAGGCTTACTGGGATTTTTATCTTTCTATGGCGTAGTAGCCTTGGTTCTTTGGCAGGTGATTAAAAATTTTGGGAAAATCAACGACATATTTTACGCAACAATTGTTGCATCTATTTTTGCAGCAGTGATTGGACTTTTGATAAATGCTTTCTATATCGATGTTTTTGTTTCTTCCAAAGTTGCTTATATGTTTTGGATTCTTGTGGCTATATTGCTTTCAACAATTAAGTATTCAACAAATAAAACTAAAGAGTGAAAAAATTAGAATTTTTGATTCTATCTTTAATAATACTTTTAGCCCTAGTACTGCGTCTTTATAAAATCGATAGACCACTTGCCGATTGGCACTCTTGGCGCCAAGCAGATACGGCTGCAGTCTCTAGAAATTTTATCAAAGATGGTTTTAACCCTTTTATTCCAAAATTTGACGACATGTCCAGTCAAACAAACGGCTTAGATAATCCAAACAGGTATCGTTTTGTTGAGTTTCCGGTTTATAACATTCTGATTTATCTTGTTTGGAGCTTTACAGGAGTAAGTGTTACAACAGCCAGGATTACAACAGTGATAATAACCCTTATTACTACAGTTTTTATTTATCTTGTGGTTCGTCGTTTTTCCGCTTGGCAAACTGCAGCTATAGCCTCATTTTTCTTTGCAACAATCCCATATAACATATTTTATTCGTCCACAATTTTACCTGGGCCGTTTATGGTTATGTGTCTTTTTATGCTCTACTATTTTTTTATCAGGTTTATAGAAAACGATAAAAATTGGTTTTTTCTCTCACTTTCTATTATTTTTGCAAATCTAGCCATTCTTTCCTGGCCAATTGCCACTTTTTTTTGTCTACCTGTTGTCTATCTCGCCCTAGATAAATATAGACTTGGAACTATTAAAAATATTAAAATCTGGCTTTTCGCAATTTTGTCTATAATGCCATTTATTGCTTGGCGTGCTTGGATGCTGCAATTTCCGCAAGGAATTCCTAATTACCAGTTTTTATTAAATGAAGACAATATTCGCTTCAAAGGAGCTTTTTTCCGCTGGCTGGTAGCAGAAAGACTTGGAAAACTTATCCTTTCTGTCTGCGGTTTTGCATTATTTATTATTGGACTTGTTACAAAGCCTGCAAAAGAAAAACTTTTTTACATTTCACTCTTAATTTCCTGTCTTGTTTATTTTGTAGTTTTTGCCTCTGGTAATGTCAGGCACGATTATTATCAGGTCCCGATTATTCCCACACTCGCAATATTTATGGCAATTGGAACCAGAATGCTCTTTGAAATAAAAACTCCGGTTTTCAATAAATATTTGGGCCCACTTGTTGCAATATTTCTTATTTTATTTACATTTGCATTTGGTTTTTACGAAATTCAAGGTTTTTATTGGATAAATAAGCCTCAAATTGTAAAAGCTGGTCAGGCAGTCGACAGGCTCCTACCAAAAGACGCAACAGTTATTGCACCCTATAACGGTGACGTAGCTTTCTTGTATCAAACCAACAGACGTGGCTATCCGATAACAGACAGACCCCTTGAAGAATTTATTGCATCTGGCACAAAATATTTAGTTTCTGTTGATGTCAATGACGCCGGTATCCAAAATCTTGCTGTCCATTGCAAAGTTATAGAAAAAACTGCCGATTATGTGATCGTTGAGATGTTCAAAGACTGCATTGGTAAGTAATATGAAAATCTTGATGATTACCCCTTACTTACCATACCCGCTGGTGTCAGGCGGTCAAATCCGTACTTATAATCTTCTAAAAAACTTATCGTCTAAACACAAAATCACCCTCGTCTCCTTTATCCGGGAACCTCGTGAAAAACGCTATTTAAGAGATTTAAAGCCATACTGCGAAGATATTTTAGTTTATCAACGCAGAAAAGCTTGGTCACCCCTAAATATATTGCTGGCTGCAATAACTCCTTACCCTTTCTTAGTATCAATATATTTAAGCCTATCCTTAAGACGCGACATTAAAAGTCTTCTTGCAAAAGAGAATTTCGATTTGATTCACGCAGAAACATTTTATGTTATGCCAAATATACCTCAGACAAATGTACCAATCTTCTTAGTTGAGCAGGTGATCGAGTATCTTGTCTATCAACGATATGTTGAAGGATTACCGACTTGGTTGTTGTTTCTTAAACCATTTTTAAAATTCGATGTAGCAAAAATTAAACGCTGGGAAAAACTGTATTGGACAAAAGCAAAAAGGCTAGCAGCAATGTCTCAGGACGACAAAGATTTTATCGAAGAGATCAATCCAAATTTAAAAGTGGACGTTGTTGCAAACGGTGTAGATATAGAATATTTCGCAAATATCAAAAAAAGAAAAACTAAACAGCCGACTATTTTATTTGTTGGCAACTTTAAATGGTTACCGAACCGTGATGCTGCCCAATTTCTCGTCAAAGACATTTGGCCCCTAATAAAATCTCAAATTAAGGATGCCAAGCTTTGGATTGTGGGAAGAAATCCAACCCAGGATTTAAAAAAATACCAATCAGAGGATATTAATATAGACGAAGGTGTAGACGACATAAGGACAGCATACAGCAATAGCGATGTATTAGTTGCACCCATCAGGAATGGTCGCGGTACAAAATATAAAATTTTGGAAGCAATGGCCACAAAAACACCCATTGTGGGAACTCCCCTCGCAACAGAAGGGATTGATATCGTTGCAGGCAAACAAGCGTTTGTAGCGTCTTCCGCTAAAAACCTTGCAAATAAAACTGTCCAATTATTGACAAACCCGCAAAAGAGCAAAGATTTGGCAGAAAATGCATATTTGCTGGTATCACAAGATTACAACTGGAAAAAGATTTCTGACAGACTTGACGAGGTATACGTGGAGGTGGGTAGGAACTAGTGGATATTTCAATAATTATCGTCTCGTATAACACCAAGGAACTTCTTGCGGAGTGTCTGGATTCAATATCTAAATACTCAAAAAACCTAAGATGTGAAACCTTTGTTGTAGATAACGATTCACAAGACGGCACTATAGGGGTCATTAGAAAAAAATACCCTTGGGTCAAATTAATTTCAAATAGTACAAATCTTGGGTTTTCAAAAGCAAATAATCTTGCTCTGAAAAAATCCGCCGGTGAATACGTTTTAATACTCAATCCGGACACAAAGTTATTACCAAACACTCTCATTTCAATGAAAAATTTCATGGATAGTTCTGCGCCCAATATTGCTGTTGCAACTTGCAGAGTAGAACTAGAAAGTGGCCAATTAGACAAAGACTGCAGACGGCTTTTCCCAACTCCGCAAAGAGCGCTGGCGCACTTTTCAGGCTTATCAAAAATATTTAACCATTCCTCTATTTTTAATGGTTATTATTGTGGACATTTGCTCGAAGATGAAGAGCACGAAATTGATGCCTGCGTCGGCGCTTTCATGTTTATTAAAAAAGACATGCTTGATAAAGTTGGGTTTTTTGATGAAGACTATTTTTTCTACGGGGAAGACCTAGATTTATGTTATCGCTTTAAAAAAGCAGGTTATAAAATTATCTATACGCCAATTACAAAAATTATTCATTACAAAGGTGTTTCATCCGGTATAAAATCTCACAGCGAACATTTGTCAAAAGCATCACGCGAGTCTAAGACCAAAGTCCTTACAGAGTCAACCCGTGCTATGAGCCTTTTTTATAAAAAACATTATATGGGCACTTACCCAAAAATTATAACCTACTCCGTTTTATTGGCGATTAAGATTATTAGCATGGTTAGGTTATTAAAAGTTAAACTATGAAAATAAGCAAAGCTTTTCTGCGAATTGGAATTGATGCCAGATTTATTGGTCCGGAAGGTACAGGGTTGGGTAAATATACCGAGAAGCTTATAGAAAATTTACAAAAAATTGATAAACGAAACATATACTACATATTTTTAAGACAAACCAATTGGCAATTTCTAAAACTCAAAAACAATAATTTCAAAAAAGTTCTCGCAGATGTAAATTGGTATTCTCTGGCAGAACAGTTAAAAATGGCGGGCATTTTTAATTCACAGGATTTGGATTTATTGCACGTTCCACACTTCAATGTTCCAATGCTTTACAGAAAAAAATTTGTAGTAACCATCCATGACCTTATTCACCACAATTTTCCCCAAGAATCGGCAACAACCAAAAACCCTTTAATCTATAAACTTAAAAGAAGCGCCTATAAAGTTACGATTGCCAATGCCATAAAAAGATCGGTAAAAATAATAACTCCTTCAAACCACGTTAAAGAAGAGTTGGTAAGCATCTTCAAGATCAACAAGTCAAAAATCACTGTAATTTATGAAGCAGCGGAAGAAGAGTATCAAAAAACACCGCCAACAGAAGCTAAAAATTTATTGACAAAGTACCAAATAAATAAACCCTATTTAATTTATGTTGGCAACGCATATCCTCATAAAAACCTGGAAACCCTTTTCGCGGCAATAAAAATCATCAATCATAAAATGAAATTGAATTTAGTTGTCGTAACAGCCAGAAATATTTTTTCAAAAAAGTTAGAAAAACAAATTGCCGAAAATAATCTTGGAAAAAGTATTCAAGTTGCTCCTTATATTAAAACCCAAGAACTTAACACAATCATAAGAAGTTCCGAAGCGTATATATTCCCGTCCCTTTCCGAAGGGTTTGGAATACCGGGGCTTAATGCTATGGCAGCTGGGGTACCGGTTTTAGCGTCCAACATCCCAACGCTTCAGGAAATTTATCAAGAAGCCGCTGTTTATTTTGACCCCAAAAACCCAACAGATATTGCCGATAAAATTAACAGCCTACTCAATTCATCAAAAACCAAGGAAGAATTGATAAAGAAAGGTCATCTTCAAGTTAAAAAATACTCCTGGCGAAAAATGGCAGTAGAAACGCTTAAAGTTTACGAAAGCACAAGATAAAAATAGCCCAACTTCACATTGCATATATTCTGATATATTATAGTTCCTGCCTTTTTTATGACAGGAAAAAGGAGATACAATACATTTCATAAAATTAGACTTGCCCTATTTATTAAGTCTTATCCAGCATATTGCATCCAGTACCATTTAAAAGTCAAATACAGAATTGACGTTAATCTGACAAAATCTCAACTAATCAAACAGTTTTCAGCCAAAAGAACAATACCTGAAATCTCCAAACTATCTAAATCATTGAACCTAAATTACCAACTTCTTTGGCAGTTTACGGTACTTGGTAGAACTCAAAAACCAAACTTGGATGAAAATTCTCACGAAAAGATAAAAGCATATCTTGATATAGAAAACGAAATCATTACACTTAAAATTGCAAGACAAGATAAAGAAAATATAATTAACGACGATTATGAAAGAGCACTGTTATCTCCTGCCATAGAAAGGGCTGCAGGCAACAGCCTTAAAAATATTAAGGATGATCAAGTATTTGAAAAACAGCTTGAGGAATTACAGAAAAAGTATCAA
>CAYHKI010000037.1:0-8775 GCA_964357165.1 uncultured Gammaproteobacteria bacterium
TATCAATTTTAAATGAATTTTAAATGTCTTAATGTTTAAAAATTTAATCATTTGGATTTAATTAAAAATTAAAAATTAAAAATTAAAAATTTCTTAGAAGATTATACCAAGCTTTGGAAATTGCGTTTGTCTATAGTCTCTGGTGCCTATTGCCTACTACCTAGTTACTTATTTTCGCCATTGCGAACAAGCGTAAACCATCCCAAATAAAATCATCTGACCCTATCTGTCTTTTTGCGTTAAGCGAAATAGCTTTTAAAAGACAAGGAAAGCTGGTACTGCCCCTCATACCTGAGGTAAATACCAGAAGGCTTCCGTTTTTTGAAAGCGTTATTGAGTAGAAAAAGGGCATTAGGGTGCCTTTTCTTAATTCGTTCTTTGGGCAAGCAAAGAACGAAGACAAGCTTCATGCATAAGAAGAAAAAAACAAATAGGGTTAGAAAAATACAAAATACTTACTACCAACTACCTGCCTACCGGCAGGCAGGCTATTAACCATCAACTACTCTCAAATCACGTGTTATAATATGCCCATGTTAAAGCGATCAGAAAAAGTTGCCGAATACGAATTACCTATTAAAATCCAGTCACAAAAAGAAGGCGGATATGTGGTGACGTGTCCGACATGGAAGGATTGTTATGCCCAGGGAGATTCGGTTGAGGAAGCAACGTTGGAAATAACCGCTGTTGCTCAATCTTTAATCGAGCTTTATAAAGAAGAAGGTTTTCAAATACCCCTGAAGTCCTTTAGAAGCAAAAGGCTGGGCAACCCCATATTTCTGCCTGTAATCGTGTCCGCATGAAGCCATTTTCCTACCGGGAAGTTATCAAAAAAGCCCGCAAGGCTGGGTTTGTATTTCGCAGAAACACTGGCGGCTCGCATGAAATCTGGTGGAACGAACAAACGAAAAAAACTTGCGTTATTCCACATCACAGGGAAATAAAAAGCGGAACAATAAAGAGCATACTTTCGCAAATGGGTATAAGCGAATCAACGTTTAATGAGTTATAGACTTATAAAGGTTTAGAAAAATACTTACTACTTACTATCATCTACCATCTACGAACTACTAACTATTTTCTCTTGACTATCATCCATACAATGTATATACTGGGGATACTTATATGAACACAGCGGTAATTAATATTAAAACCGAAGAAGAGACAAAAAGGAAGGCGCAATTAGTTGCTGCCGAAATAGGTGTAAGCTTAAGCAGCCTTATTAACGCGTTTTTAAAACATCTTGTAAAGACAAAGAAAGTTGAATTTAATTTGGGCGAAGAACCTTCCGCATATCTTATTAAAATCATTAAGCAAGCGGAAAAAAATTATAAGGCGGGTAAATCGTCCCCAACTTTTGATAATGCTGATGATGCAATTGAGTGGCTCCATAATAAACACGTACTGTGAAGCCAAAATTCGATAAACTTTTTTTCTTACAATACAAAAAGGCGGATGTGAGGATAAGAAATGCATTTGATAAGCGTTTAAGATTGTTTATTCAAGAACCAACTTATCCGCAGTTAAGAAATCATGCATTACGCAAAAAATGGTCTGGTCATAGAAGCATAGATATTACTGCAGATTGGCGGGCGATTTACAAAGAAATTAAGGGCAGAGAAGTCACAACCGCATATTTTGTTGCTATTGGTACACACAAAGAGTTGTATAGATAGCTTTCTTCTTTCTTTGCTTGTCCCTTCAAATCAGGGTAAACCAAAGAAAGAACTTAGAAAAGACGCCCTAGTGCCCTTTTGCTACTCAATTACGCTTTCAAGAGACGGAAGCCTTCTGGTATTTACCTTAGGTATAAGGGGCAGTACCAGCTTTCCTTGTCTTTTAAAAGCTATTTCGCTTAACGCAAAAAGACAGATAGGGGGGCTATTGGAAAAATCTTACGAAGTTCGACGTCGCTTGTTAATCCATAATGCAGCACCGGCAGCAGTTATTGCACCTGCAGCTATTGCTTCGGCAGCAAAACGGTGACCATTATTTCCATTTTTAGACTCTGTATTTTCCCCTAGCAAACTAATATCCGGAGCTTCTGCAACCCCGCCAACAGATACAGGTCGTGTAGGCGTTGGACAGAAACCCACACAGGACGTGGCCGTCGCGGTAGGAGTTGACGTTCTTGTCGGTGTTCTCGTAGGTGTTCTAGTCGGAGTAGGTGTTTTAGTCGGTGTTTCCGTCGAAGTGGGTGTTGGCGTCGGCGTCCCTCCCCCATCCGGCTCAAAATTATAGACCGTGTCTTCAGTAGCACCAACCAAACGAATCATAAAATTATCCACATACCCGTCTACGCCTGGCGCAGCTTTGAACCTGAAACCGTTAGCTCCATCATTTGTGACATCAGTTATCACTGGATTACCTGCACAACTAATATATTGAGCAAGATTTTTTGAATCACACACGGTAGATGCTATAGTGCTCCAAATACCTGTAGTACTCAAGGTATCCCAATTTTGCCAAACTCCTGACTGCGCAACTTGGTTAATTTGATTATGTGGATCGAAAGCTAGAATATCAGGCCCTAAGTTATCAGTATTAACATGAATTTCCAAAACTGGATTTAAAACAGGTGCTGAACTAGTCGTATATGTTGAATATTTTAAACTAGTAATATCTACTAATTTTGTACCTGAAAAACTCTTGTGAAGCAATGTTTCTGGGTTTGTACTTGCACCTGTTGATAAATGAGCGCTTCCCACTCCTAAGGGCGGTACAAGGGGACCCGCTACAAATTCAGCTAAATCAGGTGGGGTTACTTTAAATGCCCAACCACACGCAGACATATTTAGGAGAGTAATTGTGGCACACGGTGGTGTTTGCGCTTCTGCCTCGTCTGCCTTTGGCAGGCTATCCACTATCCGGTCATATGCCTTATGTGGATTATCTAAAACAAGGTGTTTTGCGGAATCTGCAGATTCGACAAACGGAACATACCCTTTTTCCACTGCCACGGCACCAGCAGCAGAAGTCAGGGCAACAGCTGCCGTAACTCTGGCAACTTTACCTTTGACAAAATTTTCTACTTTTCCTATTTTTGGTCTTTCTTTATCCATATATTTATATATTTTTTATGGATTCCCGCTTTCGCGAGAATGACAGACATAGTAATTGATCTAGCATCTAAAATCTAACACTAACTACTTAACAATAATACCACTAATGTAAACCGGTATTAAGATTGCCAATTATATACTATAAGCCTTTATTTGTCAAAAACTGGTCTGAAGTGAAAAAATCGTTACCTGTTTTATGTTCCGGCTACACAAGTTTTACCATAAAAATTAGCAGCAATGGTCAAATCCAAAATATTAATACGACCGTCTGCGTTTAAATCCAATCGTACTCTATACCTTGCCTGACCTGTTCGAGAACCATAGGCCTGCGCAATCCTGGAAAGATCAACTAAATTTACCCGCCCGTCGTTATTTATGTCTGGTGGCCATGCAGACAAATTTCCCGGCAAACTGCAGGCTTTTATTGGAGAAGTGCCCACAAAATTCTCTATACCATCTGTAAACCCATCCCCGTCGGAATCCCCAAGTACTGCCGGGGTCGTAAAGCTAAGGACAGATCCAAAACCGTTCCCGCCACCATTGCCGGCAATTGCACAGAAATAGTATGTTCCGCCGGAAGTCAAACCGCCAATTGGTTGGTTATATGCAGCATCTACAACTCCCGCACCCAAACTTGTTCCCCCGCTAAGCGGAACTCTCGTGCCAAAAGTATCATTGCAAACCAACGGACTGGCTGTGGCATATCTAAACCAAGCGGTGGTTGCATCGCCATTTGGATTACCGGTACCGTTTAAGGTGGCCGTTGTTGTGGTAATCGCACCCGCTGCCGTTGTAGTAACCGCAGGTGGTGTCGGTGGTGGTGTAAGTGTCGTAAAACTCAAAACAGATCCAAGACCTGTTCCCCCACCATTACCGGCAATCGCACAGTAAAAATATTGGGTCGAAGAACTTAATCCACTAACCGCCTTATTGTAAGCAACCGGACTAGTTCCGGAACCTAAAGCACTAACCGGACTCGTTACCGTTCCAAATGTGTCATTACAAGTTGTTGGATTAACTGTAGCGTACCTAAACCAACCGGTTGTTGCATCACTATTTGGGTTGGCATTACCGTTTAATGTCGCAGCAGTTGTAGTAATTGCACCCGCTGCATTCGTAGTAACTGTAGGCGCGGATATACCAAGCACATCCGGCTCAAAATTATAGACCGTGTCTTCAGTAGCACCAACCAAACGAATCATAAAATTATCCACATACCCGTCTACGCCTGGCGCAGCTTTGAACCTGAAACCGTTAGCTCCATCATTTGTGACATCAGTTATCACTGGATTACCTGCACAACTAATATATTGAGCAAGATTTTTTGAATCACACACGGTAGATGCTATAGTGCTCCAAATACCTGTAGTACTCAAGGTATCCCAATTTTGCCAAACTCCTGACTGCGCAACTTGGTTAATTTGATTATGTGGATCGAAAGCTAGAATATCAGGCCCTAAGTTATCAGTATTAACATGAATTTCCAAAACTGGATTTAAAACAGGTGCTGAACTAGTCGTATATGTTGAATATTTTAAACTAGTAATATCTACTAATTTTGTACCTGAAAAACTCTTGTGAAGCAATGTTTCTGGGTTTGTACTTGCACCTGTTGATAAATGAGCGCTTCCCACTCCTAAGGGCGGTACAAGGGGACCCGCTACAAATTCAGCTAAATCAGGTGGGGTTACTTTAAATGCCCAACCTGTGCTTGCAAGAGTTGAAGGTGAAACTGGGATTGTTGCAGCAAATACCTGTTTTGTAACAAGAGTAAAAACCAAAAAGGCAGCGAGGGATAAAAATAGTGCCTTAGGTACAAATTTTCTCATTTATTTGCTGCAAATATACACCCAAACTTTCCAAATTGCAACCGGAAAAATTTTAAACACGCCTGCTCGCCTCGCGGCGAAGCGGGCCGGCCCGCAGGTTTTAAAACTTTAATTAATTTTTGGAGTGTTTGGAGCGGGAAGATCTACCTAAAATGAAAATCGAATTCTTTACCGGTAGCCTCAGCTACCCGATTTAATGTTTCTATAGTTATGTTCTGCTCTCCACTTTCGATTCTGGTAATAAATTCCCTCTTTACCTTCATCTTGCGGGCTAGTTCCACTTGAGATATATTCAACTCTTTTCTTAATTTTTTAAGTTCCATTGCTGCCTTTAAGTACCTTGCCCGCTTTAAGATCTCCTGTTGGCGTTTTTGGGAATAGCTAGAAAAAAGATTATCATAATCTACAAGATCACCTTTTTTAACAGCCTCTTTCATTTTACGATTCATATTGTTTAAGCCTCCTTTGTGCTAATTCTAAATCTTTTATAGGTGTTTTCTGTGTTTTCTTTCTGAAAAAGTGCAAAATAACAATATCTAATTTTCCGATGTACGCATAAAATCCCCGATACTCCCCTTGAAATTTAACCCTAATTTCAAATAAATTCCTAGTAACCTTCTTAGAGTGGGGTAAATCTAGTTTTCCCTCAAGCTCCAAAATTTTTAAATATGCTTCAAACCCTAACTATACTCCTTCGCTAAATTCTCGCAGTTCCTTATGGGCATTCTTATCTACAAATATATTCTTCTTCATATGGTAACTTATAAGTTACTTTTTGTCAATTAATTTAACAAATTAATCATAAGACAATTCGATCTTAAATTAAAGTAATAAGTACAATTTTAAACCCATCCCTAATAAAAATCATCTGACCCTATCTGTCCTTTTGCGTTAAGCGAAATAGCGCTCAAAAGACAAGGAAAGCTGGTACTGCCCCTCAAGTTTGAGGTAAATACCAGAAGGTTTCCGTCTTTTAAAAGCGTCATTGAGAAGAAAAAGGGCACTAGGGCGTACTTTCTTATTTCTTTCTTTGGTTTACCCTGATTTGAAGGGACGAGCAAAGATAGAAGAGAAATAAGGATTATGAGTAAAAAATTGTTGAATGTAGCTAGTTCACAAAAAAACTTAAACCCGCCTACTCGTCTCGCTGCGAAGCGGGCCAGCGAGCACTTATTTTCATTCAGATTGTCTACTCTCTATTTCGAACTAGTGAGAATCAGAGAACCACGGGTCACACCCGTGGGAATCTATTGACAAGTATGACAAAATTGCATAAAATCGTCATACAATGCAACAGGCTACTATTGGCACTAAGTATCAAATTGTTATCCCTAAAGAGATAAGAAATAAGGTAAGGGGCTTAACACCTGGGACTAAAGTTAAAGTTAGCTCTTTGGACTCACAGACAGTTGAAATTAAGAAAGTTGAACCAAACTGGGTTAAAAGAACCCGTGGGATTGCGACGGAAGCCTGGAAAGGTATTGACACTACAGCTGAGCTTGAAAAAATGAGAAATGAGTGGGATCGCAAGTCTTAAATTGGTAGGGTTGGATAGCAATTTATTCATCTACCATTTTGAAAATAACCCCGATTTTGTACCTTTCACAATAAAAGTTTTTGACAGGCTATCTAAGGGAACATTAAGAGCTGTTACTAGTACTGTAAGTGTTATGGAAACCCTATCCTACCCCGCCCCTTCTGCAGTAATTAAAAATATACAAGAAGCTTTTGAAACCATGCCTAATCTCAATATAATGGATGTTGACTATAAAATAGCCTTGGAAGCAGCCAGAATTAGAAGAGAATATAAATTTCATTTGGCTGATTCAGTTCAATTGTCAACGGCACTGGCAGGCAGGGCTCAAGCGTTTGTTACCAATGACCGGCGACTGGCAAAATTTAAACAACTTCCGATTGTCTTGCTGAGTTTACAGTAGATTTAGTTACACTACACGTTTTCGGGTAAACAGCGTAATCCCAATTTTAAGATTTTATCTACTTACAGTTATAATATAGACTAGATTATGGTTATAAAAGATCTTATTTTGGCAAAACTAAAAGACGTTGAAGACAAGGAACATGTGACGATTCTTTACGCGGTGGAATCAGGAAGCCGAGGATGGGGCTTTGAATCGAAAGACAGTGATTATGATGTTAGATTTATCTATGTCCATCCACTAGATTGGTATCTTTCTATTGAAAGCAAGAGGGATGTCATTGAGTACCCACTCTCAAATTCTTTAGGTGATCTATTCAGAGAAGCATTGAAAATGCGCAGATGACATGTGCGGTATAATCCTTGCTTAGGATTTATACGCGAAATCCTTACTTTTTACTTAAAAATCTCTCCCTCTAAGGATTTTGCCAAGGAAAGAAAGAACTTATCCATGTCTTTTTTATTAAATGGGATAATCATCATGGAGCTTTCATCAATATCAGTGACTTTAATGAACTGACTAGCCAAAGTCACCCTGTCTATATGCCAATCAAACTTGGCTTTGGCAGCCAGGATTAGCTTATCTAATGAAAAGCCATATTTGCGCATGATAAGATACAAATCAAGATAATCACGGCTTCTGGGCCGCATGAAAATGGTATGGAGTTTATTGGCGGCAATATCATAGACGCTATCAACCTCCAAATTTTTAAAATGCATCCCTTTTTCTATTCTTGGAAACGGATAATAGTTAAAATCTACCTTAAGCTCCTGACCATCACCAAAAACTAATATGTAGCTTACCAAGCCCATCATTTGGCTTCTTTTTATTTCCACTACGCCTAAACCTTTGGAAATTTTTTTTAAGAAAGCCGAAACCAACCTTTGATTTACCTCCTGTTTTTCCGAGAAGAGATCAATATCATGAGAAATGCGATGTTTCAGATAAAACTCAGAGAGAGCCGTCCCTCCTGTTAGATAAAACCGCTTGGTTATCTGCTTATCTTTGGAGACACATTCCAAAAATTGAGATTGTTTGGGAGTGAGTATAGTTTTCCCCATAATAAATACTCTATCGCCCGTTTTTTATAGGGGTCCAGATTATCTTTAATATTATCCCACATTCTCTTCACTTCTTCCCTGTCTAGTTTTTCTCCATCCAAGCCATAATTAACCATCTGCTCCAACCTCCAAACGGTATATTTTTTGGGATTTTTCTTTAATTTTTTAGTATCTATACTCCAGTTATGCATGCTTGCATTATACCATCTTATGGTGCTAAAAGTTGCCTGCGCGCCATCCGACCTATCCGCCACAGCTTTCTTGACCTCCAAAGCTTTTGCGTCGGAGGTAGCGTCGGTGGAAGCCTTGCGCGAAGGATGGTGTCGCGCTAATATGGAATTATGTCCCTGCCCGAGATAGTTCATAGTTCACAGTTAGTAGTTCGTAGACTTAGAAAAAGAACCACTAACCATCAACCATCAACCATCAACCGCAATTCAACAGGGTTTACCCTGATTGAATTGCTCGTGGTCATCTCCATCATCGGCATATTAATGGCAGTTGGCACCGTCTCCTTCCTCAACGCCCAGCAAAAAGGCAGGGATAATAAAAGAAAAACCGATCTCAAGGCTGTCCAGCAAGCCCTTGAAATTTACTACAACCAAAACGCCAAATATCCCACAGTACATAGCAGCGGCAGTAACTATGGTATACGTTGTAACATTATTTCCCCAGTAGATAATACAAATATTCTCTGGGCGGCTGCATTTACTTGCAATTCAATTACTTACATGAATCCTTTACCAAAAGACCCTATAAGTAATAGCTTGACGCCATACTATTACTTCAGTGACGCTACAACCACTCCGCCAAATCAGACCTACAAATTATTCGCTAAACTTGAAAACTCAAATGATAAGGATTTTACTACAACTCCAGCAAGTTG
>CAYHKI010000038.1:0-8141 GCA_964357165.1 uncultured Gammaproteobacteria bacterium
ATAGTGCTTCTCCTAATTTTACTTCCACTCTTTTATCAGCTGAAGCAGTTGGATCTAAAACGTAGAAATGTTCGGGGACAAGTTTAAAAAATCTATATGGTGCTGGATCTTTAAAAGATTCTGGTTTCATTTCTACAAACGTAGTGTGATACCACATAAATGCTTCTTCCAACTCATTTTCTAATAGCTGAAATGCTTTTCCAGATCCTTGAACTCCGTTTCCAGTGCCTTCTTTTTGGTGAGAATCAAAGATAGCAAATGACACTTGGTGATTTTTTAACAAGTGTTTGGTGTGTAGTGAATCTAATTGGGAAATAAAATAAAAAGTGTAGTTATCGGAAACTGCATAAAATAGGGGTGCCACCCAAGATTTATTATTATCTGCAGTTCCTAACGTCAGATAAATATTAGATTTAATAATTTCTTTAGCAATTTTGGTTAATTCATCTTGGATCATAATTAAAATACCTCTTTCATTTATTAATTATATATACTCCAATAAACATTAGTGCAATAGCTCCAATTTTCTGAATAAGAATTCTTTTTGTAATGTTCTCCTTGCTTATATGCGGAAAAAATACTGTCAGTAATACGCCATAGAGAAAAATAAAAAATGGTTGTAAGCCGTCAACAATCCAAATCAAGGTAATTGGAGTTAATAACGAAGCTAGATTAAAAGAAACTTTTGCCACAATATTGATGACCTCATTTATTCCGTTAATACCAATTACAGCCAAACTATTCTTTCTTAACACATTGAAAAATTCTTTTCTATATGGGGCAATGAAGACTAGGAGAAGTGAGGCGAAAACTGCAAAACCAATATATTCCCAAAAACTGGTTACCCAAAAGTTATACTGAATAGCAAAAAACTTAAAAAACAGAAAATTTATTGCAAATAAAAGACATGATAGCGCCATTAAGCCAAATATTTCTTTCTTAAATTTAATCTTTTTGTGATCTGTTAAATCTAAGGTTATTAGAATGGCTCCGGTAATAATTACCAAACCACCGAGAAGCTGGGTAGTTCTTAAAGTTTCACCTAAAACAAAATAGGCAAGAATATAAGAAAAAATCGGTATCATTTGGAAAAGAGCGGCTGAAACAGAAGTTTCGTCTTTGGTCAAAGCGTAAAAATATGGCAATACTGCTAAGACATAGAAAAAACCATTAAATGAAATCAAGAGGAATTTTGGGTTAAAACTATTTATGACCTCTGGATGAATTAAAAAAATAATAGGAAGCAAACACACCCCTATGATTGAGGAAAAAACCATCAATGCTCCAACCCCACCACCTTTGAAATATTTAGACAACAAATATTTATCGAAATGATTAGTGGCCGCCCAAACGGCAGGCGGAATCAAAGCTATTAAAAACCAATTCATATTATTATTTTCACACTTTTAAGTGATTTAAATATTTATCTATAACTTTTCCAAATTTTAGTTTAATTAGAACAGCGATTATTGCATTAACGATTAAAAGATAAAGAGGGAAACTCCAGTTTTGAAAATTCCATTTAGTTATAACGAGAAGTGCGATTCCTGCATTTATTACCCCAAGCGAAAAAACTAGATGTTCTTCTGTTTCCGGTTCTTTATATGATTTAACTATTGTGGGAAAAGCAGCTAGAGCATCAGCAACAATACTAAAAAATATTGCGACATTACCAACCTTAGTAATTAGCCATAGAATTAAGCCTAAAACTGACAAAACTCCACAAACAATATCTAGCATTGTTAAATTCCATGCAGCTTTTTTGTTTAAGAATGAGGCAATAAAAACAATGAGAGGAATGAATCCAACTATGAAAGTTGACCATGCTTCCAGGCCTACACCTTGCTTAATCATTGCAGAAAACGCAATAAGAGGAGCAATTGACCAAAGAAGCCAGCTAACCTTATTTGGTTGCACCCTGCCTCTTATCGTATCCATTAGGTAGCTTAAGCCACCCCAAGATTGTAAAGCTAAACCTATGTAAATCCAGTTCTGATTAATCATCTTAGTAATATTTTTCTACTATCTCTCTCAGGGATTGCATTTGTTCCTTGTTACCAACAGCAATTCTGACAAATGATTTGTCTAAACCAATATTACTATTACCATTTCCGTGACTAATAATAAAGTTGTTGGTGGTTAAGTAATTGGCAAAATTGGTGCCTTTTTCCTCGGAAACAAACTTAATAACTACAGCATTAATATTTGAAGGAAGAACAACGAAACCTGATTTACTAAGAAACTCGATAAATTCATCACGTCTGACATTAATGTCTTGGCGTATATTGGCAAAATAATCTTCATGATCTATAGCAGTCATGGCAGCTCCCACAGAAAGATAAGACACATTTGACCACTGAGTTTTGTTTTTGACTACATTTATTATTTCCGGGTGGGCAATAATGTAACCAATCCGGTTCCCAGCCATACCATAGGCTTTGGAAAAGCTTCGCAAAACTGCCATGTGCGGGTATTTACTCACCTGATCTATTACTGACAAATCAGCAAACTCGCCATAAGCTTCATCGATAACCACTATTGATTTAGGGTTATTCTTAACTAACTCAATGACTTTTTCTTTACTAGTAATTCCTGATGGATTATTTGGATTAGCTAGATATATTAGGGAAGCGTTTGGGATTGTGTCTGATTTTATTTTGTATTCAGAGTTTTCGATGGAAAACAATCTGGTAAGTTTGCCACCAAATTCTTCGACATCGGAAATAACAACGTAAGTTGGGATGAAAGAATATGCATTTTGACCATATGCTTTAGCAAACATTTGAATTGCTTCGTCAATGCCAGCTGTTAAAAAAATCATATCTTTGGGCAGATTGTGTTTTTTGGCTAGTTTTTCAATCAATTCCGGTGGTTGAGGCTTATAAACATTTGCTCCTTTTGAATAAGGCGATAAAGCTTCATAAATGAAATCAGGAAGTGGATCCTTTATGGTAGTGTACTGGAGATTAATAATGTTTGGGTTCATGGTTATAGAGTTTTATAAACTTTTCGACAGCTTCCGTCATTTCAACTTCATGTTTTTTGAAACTATGTGATGCGTTTTTTATTACAGAAATTTGAGTATTTTTATTCTTTATTTTATTAACTCTTTCCAACCATTTATCCATTGATCCATCAATTTTTATAATTCCAATATCTATGTCTCCGTAGACAATTAACATTGGTAAATCTACATTCCCAAGTGGTGATATACCGGCTTTCTCTCCATAAATATCTACAGCTATCCCTGCTTCACAAATAGTTGGGTATGTCTGAGCTGAAAGTGGGGTTTTATCCAACCAACACTCTGCTCCTACTAATTCTTCACCTTTACCGTCAGCAATTAATTGTTTGGCATTTAATAAATACTTTTGGTTGTTGGGATCTGTGTTTGCCCAACCTACCATATCAGTTGGCGCCAGAAGTATAGCTCCAATGACATCGGAAGATTTTTCACTAGCCAAGAAACTTACAACTTTACTTCCGCCCAGTGAATGACCCATGAGAATAAATTTGGTTTTACCCAATGTCTCTAGATAATTTATAGCTCCTTGAATATCAAATTTACTTTCCTCAAAAATCTCATACGCACTCCCACCCAATTTTGTACCTTCTCCCCATGCATTTTCCTTGCCACTCATCCAAAAGGAGTTATAAATTCCACTTCCACGACTATCGATTGTAAAAAAAGAAATATTATTTTTCTCAAACATTACTCGTAAATTGTCCAAAAAATAATTCTCGTAACCATTTCCTGACATTCCGTGCATGTGGATTACACAAGAATTTCCTTCTTGATTACTTAACCAACCTCTTAACTCAACACTATCAGTGGCTTTGAATCTAATAAAATCAACTTTCATGTTAGCTTTGCCTTTCTCGGTTCAGAACAATCACTAGTTAAAATTTGAATTGGAAAATCGTTATCTAATCTCTCCATGTCTTCTTTAGTTAGCTCAAAATCAAAAACCTCAACATTTTCTTTAATATGTTTTGTCTCAAAAACTTTCACTATTGCTATAACCCCTTCTTTTTGAACCAACCATCGTAAGGCAATTTGTGACTGGCTTTTTCCATATTTTTTAGCTAGTTCATCAACAATTAAAATACCCGGCTTTGACAATTGTCCAAGTTGGAGTGGACGATAGGCAGATAATAAAATATTTTTCTGTAAACTGTATTCATAAACTCCAGTTACTATTGGCTCGCGAATAGCTAAATTAAAGTGCATTTCGTCGCAAACTATTTTTCCGCCTGTATATTCGTTGATATACTTCAGTTCTTCAAGTCGATAATTTGAGACTCCTATATATCTGGTTAGTTTATTGTCCAGTAAGTACATCAAGCCATCAGCAACTTCAGAAATAGAGACTTCCGGATTAACAGCACCGATCATATATAAGTCAAAATAATCAGTTTGCAATCGTTCTAATGATCTTTTTGCTTCATCAATCAAGGCTTGTTTGGTTAAAGCGAAATTTTGATTTATAGCTTCGGACAAAAACAAGTTCTTTCTGTCAAAACTTTTCATGGCCTTACCAACCAAGACATGACAATATCCTTCGGCGTAATTTTGAGCAGTTCTAATCCACTTAAATCCTGAGTTTATGGCATTCTCTATCGCTTTTATTTGTCCAGCATCATCATTTTTGGGGTCGTGTTTCATTCCACCGCCTACCATGTAAGTTCCTAAACCTAATTTTGGTAAAGATCCACCAGTTTTTAATTTTACTTCAGGTATCTTGTTCATAATTATTTCAAAGTAAATCCCGCATCAACATAGATCACTTGGCCTGTCATAGCGTCATTTTTAGCTAAAAAGATAAAGGCATCAGCTATTTCATCTTCTGTGACCCATCTTTTCAAGTATGTTTGATTAAGAAAATTATCTAATTGTTCTTGAGTCATATTGTCATAATTTCTAGTTTTAACGAAACCAGGTGCAACAGCATTAACTTGAATATTTGGTGCAACCATTTTTGCTAGAGTTTTAGAAAAGCTGTTTATTCCTGCTTTTGAGGAAGCATAAACTACTGATCTGCCACCATGCTCTGCACCCCTGATCGAGCTAGTATTAATAATTTTTCCAAAACCTTGTTTTTGCATAAATTTGATTGCTTCTTTCGCACACATCATCGGGGCAATTAAGTCAGTATTAACAAGTTCAAGAATATCCTCATAAGAGGCTTCTAAATACGGAACTTTATCATTTGGAATAGCAGCGTTATTGATTAGAATGTGAACATTTCCAAATTTAGCTTCTACCACCTCGAATAATTTTTTGACATCTTCAGGTTTTGAAACATCAGCTTGAACAAGTAAAGCCTCTTTGCCCAGTTTTTTAATTTCTTTAACAGCCTCTTCGCCACCAATCTTGTTGGTTTTGTAATTTATTACAACTTTACAACCCTCCTTCGCAAACCTAATAGCTGTTGTTTTGCCTATACCACTAGATGAACCAGTTATGACAACTACCTTATCCTGTAAATCCATGAGCTAATTTTAATTCTTCTAGTACAAAGAAGCAATTTGAGCTATTTCAGACAATTAATCTATTAACAAGCTAAATGACTAATACCGATATATAATAGACTTGCTGCCTCATTTGGCAGTTTTTTTATGGATATTCAATTTTCCAATTATTGGCTGAAAATTACTAAATTAATTGTTTTGCCTTTGCTTTTCTTCTTACTATTTACACAAACTGCTTTGGCTGGCGGTGGAACCAGTGTTAGAACTTTAGATGATCAAGCGACATCTTCGACAGGAAACACTGCGGTTTTAACTACTACAACTGTATCACCTAGTTCTTTAGGGTTCGAGTTTACTACAAGTAATAAAGGTGAGTATGGACTATTCGATATTCTAATTGACTTGATTTGGGCTATTGTAGGGGGTGCTTTGGGATTTGGAACCGTAATTTTAGTAGATTGGCTTAAGGAACCTCAATTAATAGTTGAAAAAGGAAGCGAGCCATATAATTCACAAGCTAACTGGAAATTTATTCACTTAAAAGTTAAAAATAAAGCTAGAAAATTCGATTGGCTTCCAATAAGTACATTATCAGCTAATGCGGTGAAAGCTTTAATAAAATTAGGGGATAAGGAATACATTGGCAGATGGACGTCAAAAGCAGAACCTCTAATTTATGGGCCAGGTGGTAGACCAATTGGATTTGATCCCAGTTCAATTTTAATTACCCCTCGCGAAGATATTCATCCCTCTACAGATAATACTGAGGTAGTAGAAATATCTATTGGGATAAAGTCTAATGGTCAGAACAATTTTTATGCTTTCAACAACGAAAGCTATCTATATCAACCAACTTTAAAAAATACTAAAAGACAATTTGGATTGGGTATTTATCATGGAGAGTTGATATTATCAACCGCCGGAAAAAAATTTGTAAAGAAATTTAAAGTGTTCAATACTTCGAGCAGAATAAGTGATTTCAAATTAGAAATGGTGAACTAGTACAATAGTCTACTTCATGGAGACACACTTATTTTACCCCCACATCCCCAATTTCTTTTTCTTGGCATAAGTTTGGGCTTTGAGAATTTGATCTTGATATACAAATGGTTTACGCTTCTGGTAGATGACGGCTTGAGCTAGACCGTGTCTGGCTAGTTCCACACTCACGTTTTTGCGGTCAACAATAACGTAAGCTAGTATCCGCCCAAATTTATCAGCTTTGTAGGAATCGTATTCAAGCTGGACAGTTTTATTCTCCACCAGTTTTTTGTTAAATTCAGTAGATTCTTGATCAAAAGCTTCGTGGTTTTCAGGAGAAGTAATACCCACATATCTAACTACTGTGCCTGTAGTTAGAACAATGGTATCGCCGTCAATAACTCTTTCGACTTTGGCAGTTTTGGGAAACTCTGGAGCTTTGAGGAGATTATTAAGTTTTGATTCCAGTGAAGTGTTTTTGAGAAACGGAAGTATAGTCTCAAGTAATTCTCTTGGGACTGTAATTAAATCAGTCATGTCTTACTCATTTGGGTAAATCTGAGTTTGTACAGACTCTCTAAGAAATCAGAACCGGCATAACCCGCTAGAAGTGAAGTCCGCCAATCAGCATTAAAGACCACGGCGGCCATTTGACCAGTCATGATGGAAACCACAATGGTAAAAAGAAAAGTTTTCCACTGGAATTTAAAAGTTTCGGGATTAAAGGTCTGGGATTTGGCAATACCCACTAAAGCTCTGATCAAGCCACCCATACCGCCAGAAAGAAATTGCCAGACAGCAAGAGGAACAATCATTTACTTTGCACCTCCTTTAGATTTGAATATTTTGTTAAAGCCACCTTTGCCATATTTAATTGCCTGACCTATTTTGGAGATGGTAGCGGTACTTGCATCGACAATCTTGGAAATATCATCATAGTTATTACCGGAGATGATGAGTTTGGCAATTTTCAAGCGTTGAGCCAAGTCTATTATTTCTTCTTCGGTGAGCAAATCTTCAAAGAGGTTTGAGATACTAATGGGAGTTTTGGCTAAACGAAAAGCTTTGGAGATGAGCGCTTTGTCTTCTGAGAGATTTGTTTTGGCCATATTAACCTGTTAGCCTGCTAGCATGCTACTACGCTAATAACTGTAGTCGGTAGCTTTTGCTTTTCTGTCCATCTTTAGAATACCACGATTAACGAGAGTTGTTAAATAATTAGTTGCCGTACTCTGGGAAATATGGATTAAATCACGAATTTGTTGGTTGGTAATAATTTTCTTTTCTTGAGCAAACTGAATTATTTGATTTAAGTTTTGCTCACGATTAACTTTTCGTTTTTCATTACCCAGTTTTTGATTTTTAGCCAATTGGGTCTGATATTTTTCTTCGGCTAACTGAGACACTTTTTCTTCATCCACAACTTTGACTTCCTTGATGACTTCTTTTTCTTCGAGCTGAACTTCAGGTTTTGGTGGAGGTTGAACTGGCTCGGTTCTGACTTGAGGTTGTGGTGGTTCAGATTTGGGTGGTAAAACTTCGATTTTGATTTCTGGTTGGGTTGGTTGTGATTGTGGCGTTTCGATTACTGGCTTCGGTTCGGGAATGGTAATTGCCGGTTCAGAAGTAGCCGGTGCCAAATCTGGAATCTCTGGTTCGATTAGAGTCGTTTCGGGTCGGGTTTCTTG
>CAYHKI010000039.1:0-8124 GCA_964357165.1 uncultured Gammaproteobacteria bacterium
AATCATTCGGAAGCAGAAGCCTCTGTGTGCGCACGCATGAACTGGTCAATCCAGGCTAAAAAGTGTTCGAACAAAAGTGCATTAGGGGCTCCCGTCTTTCGCTAAAGCTACAGACGGTTCTCTTAAACGCCAGAAAAACTTTAGTCTAAATGTATTATGTCTACATTCTTCGAAGTTCAAAATCTAGAATTCTTTACTACGGTTACACATGTGATTTAAGGAAAAGATTCAGGGAACATAATAGTAGTAAATCTAAATTCACAAAGGGTCATCTTCCCTGGAGGCTAGTATTTTACTGTGCATTCGTTTACAAACAAAAGGCAAAAGATTTTGAACTATACCTTAAATCAGGATCTGGCAAAGCCTTTGCATACAAAAGGTTAGTAAACGTAGCTTTGGCGAAAGACGTAAAGGGTGAAGATTAAGTGTTCCGAAGTCTTGACGAAGGACACCTTCACCCGCTCAATTTATTTAATATTCTCTGATTTGACCATCTGAAAAACGTTTTCTTCTGAAATATCGGAAGGTTTTATATTCGCTAGTGAGATCAGTCTTGTTTCGACTTTGTGATAAAAACTGTACCATTTATTATAAAAATCGGCGTCATCCGGGATTTTTTGTTTGTTCTTATCCCGTGCTTCTTCCAGAGAAACTATATTTGTGTTTCTTACCCTTGCGTCAGCATAGGCAACAATTAAATCTTCTGTTGGTTTAATACTAATGGCTAGATCCTGCTCGACCTCAGTTAAAAATATTTCGGCAACTCTTCCGCTATACTGCGCCGCTCTTAGCACCTCGTCCGGATAATCTTTAAGAATAATACTGGTTGCGCCAGCTGTATGTTCATCATTCCTGCTAACCTTATTTTCTTTATCTGTGCGTTTTGCAACATCATGCACAATACTTGCGGTGTCGACAATTTCTTGATCGATTATCTGGCCAGAACCGGCAATTTTTCTGGCCAAAAAGACCGCTGTTGCATTTACCACAAGTGAATGTTCAACAACATTTCTCCAGCCTTCTTTTTTTGGAAAAAGACCGGCGACTTTGGCAGTTTTCATTTCGCCAAAATGTTTAATCGCCCATGAGGACCAAATATTTCTTTTATCCAGATTACCACCGGTATTATATTCTACATCTACAGTTTCGTTTATCATTTCGTTTTAATTATAACAAAGTTTAGATGATTTCTTTTATGCGCTGGGGATTAGTGGTGCCTGAGAATTGAGTGTTTCGTTTACTTTTTTGATTAAATCCTGAATAGAAATGTCTGCTTTTACCAAATAATCTGTCACACCATAAGTTTTAGCTTTTTTTATGTCTTCTTCTTGACCAAGGTTTGAAAGAACAATAACTTTTAGATCTTTATATTTGTCGTTATTTCTTAAGCTTTCTAATACCTGGAAACCATCTTTTATTGGCATAATAAGGTCAAGAAGTAATAAATCCGGTTTTTTCTCATCTATGTGTTTTAAGGCCTCATCACCATTAGGTACAACATCTACGTCAAAACCTTCTGCTGATAATTTAGTTTGATAAATTTTGGCATAAAAAATATCATCCTCTGCAACAAGAATCAATTTCTTATTTGTGTTTTCTGTTACCGGTTTTACAGATTGATCTGTTAGAGTACTATCCATATTATTTGATAAAAACCAAATGTTTATCTAACACGTGTATTTTTGGTTGGGTTGGTATGTACATTATAACAGTTGTGCCGGTTCCTTCTTTACTTAATATATCTAATTTACCACCCCAACCCTCTACGTAAGACTTTACCACAAATAGTCCCAAACCGGAACCCTCTGTTTCACTGTTAACTGCGTTTGAGGCTCTAAAAAACTTATTTGTGATTTTTCTTAAATCATCTTTAGGGATACCTATACCGGAATCGATAAAAGTGAGCTTAATGTCCGGATATAGATATTCGACAAAAATAGATATACCGCCGTTGTTTATGTTGTATTTGATTGCGTTTGAGATGATATTATCTATTGACTGACGAAAAGTTTTAGGATCGACCATTATTCTAAATTTAGTATCGTTTGTTGAAACATAATTAACCTTAATGTTCTTTTTTTCTAAATCAACCCTCTTTTCGTCCAGAACCGATTGAATAACTTCTTCTAAGCTTATTTCCTCCGGTTTATCCTGAACTCTTAATTCATCTATCCTGGCAACGTCTAGCAAATCGTTTACAAGCGTGATCATTCTGGCGTTGGAAGTATAAATATCATGCATTGTTTGCATCAGCTTTGGCTCTATTGGACCGTAATCATTATCGATAATCATTTCTAAATTCCACCTTATACTTCCCAACGGAGTCCTGAGCTGGTGAGCCGCAACAGAAAGAAAGTCTGATTTCATGGCATCTATTTCCTTTTCCCTTGTATTATCCCTAAAGGTGATTATTGCCCCGATTATTTGACTGTCAAAAACTATAGGAGAGGTTGTGATGGCTGCTGGGAATTTAGTGCCATCTCGTCTTATGTAAAAGTTTGCCGCATGGTTAGTAAAAACCATACCGGATTTAATTACTACTTTGATTGGTCTTTTTTCGCTGGGTATGAGGTTGCCGTTTTCGTCGGCTGCCGGAACTGTGGTGGTAAAATCTGTACCAATAACAGCATTAGATTGTAAAAGCAGCATACGTTGGGCTGCCTTATTGATAAATAAAATCTTTTCCTGACTGTCTGTTGCAATCAAGCCGTCACCGACGCTGGAAAGCATTGCTTCGTATATGGCTTTCTCTCTGATTAATTCTAGCTGATTATCCATGCCTTCTTTAATAATAGCAAATTTGAGTGTATTCTTGTCTAGTAATACTAAAAACCAGGCAATTTGGTAAAATATACTGCGATAGTTGTGTATGTGCGCCTGTAGCTCAACGGATATCAGCCCTGCTCTACTTGATAGGAATCAAGTGAGCTTCCTGATAATCGTTGGCTTCAATCGCAATTGATATTGCGCCTGTAGCTCAACGGATAGAGCAGTCGCGTTCTAAGCGATTGGTTGGGGGTTCGATTCCCTCCAGGCGCGCTTGAGAAGTCACAAGTGCAAAGTGCAAAGTGATAATTTAGAAATTATTAACTATTCACTATTCACTAATCACTATTGACTAAATTTGGTGTTTACACCGCACATTTCGATGAGAATATCGTCGTCAGTGTAAAAGTGTAACGAGTTTACATTGAACGAAGTGAAATGGTGACTGTAGCCCTGCCTGCCGGCAGGCAGGTCAGTTGGTACAGTATTAATGTATTTAGTTTATATTCTTTTATATGAGAAGGATAATAGGTTTTATACTGGTATTACAAATAACATTGAGCGTAGATTAATGCAACATAAAAAAGGTACAAAATCTAGAATGTCAACTTTAAGTAGAGGACCGTTCAAATTAAACTTTGCTCAGGAATGCCAGTCTAGGGAAAACGCGTGAGAACTTGATAAATATTTTAAATCAGGATCTGGTAGAGAAGTAAGAGACGAGTTGATATTTTAAGTATGGTGGCTGTAGCTCAGTTGGTAGAGCGCTGGCTTGTGGAGCCGGATGTCGCGGGTTCAAGTCCCGTCAGCCACCCAGCCTTATTTTGAGGCTAAATAGTATGGTTTTGTTATTTATTAAACTTAAAACTTGAAATAATCGTTTGATATTCAATCTCGTTTAAAACTGGCTTTTCTAATGCAGGGTTTTCTGAAGAAGGAACCATGGAAATGTCTATGAGATAGTCTCTATAAAGAAAGAACGTACTCAACGTTGATCCTTCAATTTTTGTTTGCAAACCTTCTATGCCATCAACAAGAATTTTTTCCTTTTTAACTTTTGCTATTGAAGCTTCATCAAATAACCCTAATGATACGTCAGCTATTTCAGTAAGTGTAGCTTTTTCACCTGGCTTACCCTTACCCGCATTTAATGATATTGAAACATGGTCTGTATCACTTTTGAAAGATAATTGTAACGGGTTGCCAAAAACTACATCCCTTATTTCTTCAACTCCGTTAAAGTCGCCAACTATACTTTTTGTATCATCTTGGTAAACGGCCTTCGAATACTTTGGGGGATACTCGAACTGAAAACCAATCTTATCATTTTTATAAGTTTTCAAATTAGTTGTTTCAACAGGTTTTGTTGTTGATTTGACAACTGGAGATGAAGTTGATGTGGGTTGAGAAATATTTGCTGTTTGAGTTTGTGGCGCTAATTTTGATTTAAAATAGGAAAAACCAATACCAATAATTAATGCGCTGACAACAGCAATTAATATAATCAATATTGGTGTAAAACCTTTTCTCATACTTTAAACATAACATATTAGGAAAAAGTAGGTTGAAACGCACTATAAAGTCTGTTTAAATCCAGTAAAAGCGGTTCAATTGTGATCCCCTCAGCCACCCAGCCTTATTTTGAGGTTACATCTATTTCAATTTGATGGGTGCTACCAATCACTTCACGTTGGTATATTAAACGTAATCTATGCTCACTCATATCCTTAAATACTTCCAGTCTTCCTGTAACCTCATTAATACGCACTTCTGTAACATTTTTTATGTCCATCGCTAGTCTTTGATCTGTATCCCAACCTGATTCTCTCTTTTTTTCTATCCTATTACCTCTAATGTGAAATGTGGGACCGTCATTTACACGGCCATTACTTTCGGGATCGAATCTAAGGACATCTTTTTGAGTATCTATCTGATATGAAAATCTACCATCATATCTTTCGAATTCTTTAAAATCTCCTCCAAGTGCACGATGTATTCTACCAACCACAAAGTAGTCCCAAAGGGCTCCAGATTCATCTTGCCTATAAGTTTCTGGGGATAAAGCTGCTATTAACTTTTCCCCCCAAGGCGCTTTTCGAAATAATAATCTATAGTCGTTTAAATCAGGGGTTTCTGTGAGAAGTGCTCTGAGAATTACGCATTCATCTAAACCACTTTGTTCCATTTCAGCAACACTTGTGTGTAGCTTACGCATTTTATCTAACAAATCTTCGTTTGGGGTACTCTCGAATAAATTTAGTCTTCTGTTTAGCTTAGGTTCAGATTCTTGCCAACGTAGACTTTTTCTTGCATCCCATCTGGCAAATCTTGCATCCTTATCTACTAAGCCAAATGGTTTGTCGCCAACTATTGCACCACCAATTTCTAATCTATCTGCGGTCATAGCATTTATATACATGCATATAATTTATATGTCAACAACTTTGTCTATTGGGAAATTGTTTTGTAGTAGGGTTATTTGTTTAAGCACTAGTTCTAGGAACTCATTAAGCAAAGTTAAAAGGTGTTTGAAACGCACTGTAAAGTCTGTTCAAATCGACTAGAATTGGTTCAATTGTGCGCCCCTCAACCACCCATGATAGGATTTTGGAGCAATTTTGCACCATTTTGAGGCTGATTTTGAGATATAAGTGTTTTTTTCGGATTTGATGAAGCTCTTTAATTTTTTGATCTATACTGCTAGCTTCGTTTATGCATTATTAGCTCTACGTTTAGGGGGCAAACCTATTTTTTGCAAGTATTGCCAGTGTTGCAGCGACAGAGGGGTTGTCAATATTATTCAGTTTTACTCGATCATTGAATCGTGCTTTAAGTGGAGTTAAAAACTCATCTGCCCATGATGGTGTGAGCACTACTACCTCGGCAAAGTCAACATTAATTCCTTCTTCTTTTGAAATTTGATTTAGTACTGGTTGAAATGCCAACCAGGCCTCTTTGCCTGAAGGACGTGATACTAATGTAGTGCCGAATTTTTTCAATTGAATTATCATAACAAACTCTTGAAACCTATTGTAGCAAAACAGCCTGTGATTAATGTCTTTGCGTGTCGAACGGTAAGGTCTTTGTCGTGCTGTTTTAAGTATAAGTACGCATCACCTGTTTGAAAATAGAGTGTAAATGGATTGTCGACTATAATCGACCTGACAAATTTTAACCCATTTCCTCGTGCCTCGGGAAACCGACCAGATATTGTTTCTGTAAATGCTACTTTCAATGCCTCATCTGCACCGGTTAACTCCGGTCGCACCCGCTTGAGAGTTGCCAGAATACCCAGACCGCGATCGGCCAGTACAACGTTTTTATTTTGGATATCGTAGGAGAAAAGAATACCAGGAATATCGGGCCAGTTGCCCAGGTTATGGTCAAATGAATTATTACCGATTTCGCCAGCAGCAGCTGTGATAAGCGACACTGTAGTCAGCGGTGCTATCCTGGCAAGTTGTGATTGGAATTGTTCGAGTCGACCCTGAAACACATCACGTGTTTGACAATACATATTCGAGTTTGGATCGGCTGCCCGGGATGCTTCTACCCAATGCCGGGCAATAGTGTGAACATCTTGCAAATATTGTTCAATGTCTGATTGGCGATAATATCTATGACCACGTGAACCATTACGGATAGACTGTAAACGTCCTGCGAGATCCCACCTTCTGAGTGTATCGATTGAAACACCGAGTAATTTTGCAGCATCTCCTATTGAAATCAGTTTATTTTGCATAGATAGATTAAACAATCTATGCATATTCTATCAAATCTATGCAAATCTATACAATGAGGTACTTGTGGTTATTTTAAAAAAGTCGAGTGAAATGCACTGTAAAGTTGGCTCAAGTCAACAAGAATCGGTTCAACTGTGCGCCCCTCAGCCACCCAGCCTTATTTTGAGGCTAAATCATAAGCGTCATAGTTACCGTTAATCTAAAGAACTTCAGGCACAAGTTTTGGTTGAAATGATCCTAAATAAACAGGCTTCTTAACTTGTTCTGGAGCTATTTCGGTTTGAGGCATGTCGTCTTTATACTTATTTAATTGCAGAGTTACTCTTGCCGGGTAATACCTCATTTCAGCATCGGGTCCTACAGACTTAGTAGTTGGTCCAAGAAACCGAAATGTGAATACAACTGGATCTTTAAAATCTGGAAATACAAAACTTCGTGTGGGCTCTGTTAGCGTAAAAAATCCAGTCTTTTTTGAAAAATCAGGTATTTCGTTTGTATGATCACTGAGACCTAATAAATCATATAAATATTCAACTTTCTTTCTAGCGTCGTTGGTGTCAACCTTTGACTGTTCGTATTCATCTTGGTAATCTATAGCGTTTATTGGGTTCCAATGTACGCTATCTTCGTCAGGATTTATTTTTATCAGATGAGGCTTTTTAACCCTATTCCCGATAAATAACGCTATTTCTTGGATTGTTTCAGCTAGCGTTGAGTGGACCTTAGGTCTGTATTCATTTCTAGTTTGGTCTGCATTTCTTTCTTCCATTGTCGAAAGTTCTTCAGAAAGCTCTTTGTTGTCAAGACTAAAAGCGTTTTGTGAAACCATGTTATAAAAATTGGCCATTTCAGCATAATCTGCATTATAAAACATCGTTTCGACTTCCGTCTCCAAAATTTTCCCAAGCCTTTTGGAAGTGCTTTCGTGACCACCTGCTTGCATATTCTTTAGCATAGCTTTTAGATGATGAGCAAGATTTTTATCCTTTTTTGTTTCAAGTAGTCCACCTCGTGCCTTTATTGCTTCCATTTGATGGTAATGCCTGTTGCTTTCTAGATTATTTGCTTCATGTAAATTAATTATTTTTTCCATAAATTAATTGTACACCGAAATATATTTTTTTAAAATTTCATTTACATTTCGCTACTCTAATCTCATTCTTAGGAAATTAGAAAATATTAACGAGTTGAGTTGTGGGTTTTTTAAGCAAAGCCAAAAATGTTTTTAATTATAGCCATTTGTCTTAAAAGCGATTCTAGGAACTCATCATCAAGCACTTCTCCCGTTTGGCGGGATCAGTGTAAACACCCAGGTTTATTTTGAAGCTAAAATAGTTGGAACTGGTTGACTATGCGGAACTTTTTACAGATGAATAAATAGATTCCCACAACTTAAAAGTGGTTTTTCTATGATTTTTCGCTTAGAATAGTGCGCAAACACTTTGTAAAATTGCTTTTATAGATTTTGGAGTTAGTTGGCCAACGGTATTTTTTATAATAGTCGCGTCTGCGGTGAACAATTTATCCGGCCGTACATAACTTTCAATCGGTAAACCACCTGTAGAAAAATCTTCTGATTTAAGACTGCTGGCTATCTTGCTAGTATAGGGTTTTG
>CAYHKI010000040.1:0-8096 GCA_964357165.1 uncultured Gammaproteobacteria bacterium
CCAAAGGTAAAGAATAATGAAAAGGTAAGTGAATTCGTTCAACCGGTACCGATCCATATTCCTTTTGCCAACTTCGAATTTTATCCTCATTGATTCTGCCAGGCCCCAACGGCAATCCATTAAAATAATGTACAGGATAAAGCTCGACAGCAATTTGTTCATTTATTGGTCGATCTTTATTTATTTTTCCCGCAACAGCAAACAAACCTTCCGGCTGAAAAAGCCATGCAGAGGATGTCAGCTCTACTCTTCTTTCACTGCTCATAATAGCCACGAATTATACTCTTTTTATAGGCCTAGTTCAAATAAACATGGGGTGCGATTGAACGCAGGACTAATATTCCCAACCGCTCGGGTGGTTTTTATACCAGCTAACAAGTGTTTTAATACTATCATTTAGTGTTCTTTTTGGCTTCCAGCCCAGTATTTTTTTGGCTTTATAAGACGATGCAATCATCTTAGGAACCTCCCCTTTACGGTGTTTTGCTTTTTTGATTTTAAATTCAACACCAATTTCTTTTTGCACTGCGCCAATTATCTCCAAAACCGAATAGCCCTTCCCAGACCCAAGATTAATAATTTCACTTTTTCCACCTAATTTGAGATATTTTAAGGCCATTAAATGTGCTTCTGCCAAATCTTCTACATTCAAAAAATCTCGAATCGGACTTTTATCATTAGTTTTTACAGGCGCATAAGTCAGATAAAACGGCTCAATTCCTAAAGCTCCCCGAACAGTATTTTGCAAAAGCACTACCGAAGGTTTTTTGGAATCCCCCATTAATCCGTCGCCCAAAGCACCACACACATTAAAATATCGAAATATTATATAATCCAAACCTTTAAGATTTCCATACCACGAAACTAGTTTCTCAGCCATCAATTTTGATTCACCGTAAGGACTTTGCGGACAGGTTTCGTGAAGTTCGTCAACCGGAAAATATTTTGCGTTTCCATAAACCGCACAAGTGGACGAAAATACAATTTTGGATACTTTAAACCTTGTCATCGTCTCTAGTAGATTTAGGGTCGCAAAAACATTATTTTTAAAATATTTACCCGGAATCTTTATCGATTCGTCGACCAGACAAGAAGCAGCAAAATGAACTACGGAATCAATATTATTTTTTATAAAAAGTTTTGAAATATCACCGGTTATATCCAAATCAAAAAATTCAAATTTATCCCGTCCATATTTTTTCTTCAATAATTCCAAGGGCTGTCTGTAGCCAGTAGAAAAATTATCTACTGCAATCACTTCATACCCCAAGCTTAGTAATAACTCAACAGTTACCGAGCCGATATAGCCCCCTGCCCCAGTAATTAATATTTTCCGTCGCATCATAAGTGCCAAGTTTACTCGAAAAATTAAAAAAAGTGAAATTTAAAAAAAGATATTAATATCTTGACACAAATCAATAAAAAGGTTTTCATGTTTATATCCTGTAGAATCAATGACCATAGAGCACGAACAAGATTACAATCCCAAAAACGATTATTTGCAAGGCAGAGAAAAAGATTCTGGTGATATACAATCCACCAAAATTGAATTGCACGAAATGAGACCGAACGGGCTTCCCAAAAGAATGTTAGGTGACCGATTACAACGTTTTTTGGAAGTCAAAACCAGCGTACATAAGACATTTTCAACTGAACAAACTGACTCCCAATAAAATCAACGAGGGAAAATGCAATTTAGGAAAAAATAATTCCTTACGGCAAAGATTCATTAGAAGCCAAAGAATGCTTTGTAATTTTCATTTTATTTTCTTTCACCTCAAGCCTAACTGAATCATCACGTTCCGTCGATAGTCGCAAACTACGCCCTCTATACCAGCTAACTCCCGAAACTACGGATGGTCCTTCGCTTGTTGCATAAATAGCACGAAATTGATTTCTAACAGGTCGATAGCTTTTATCCCACCGGACATCAAACAATAAAGTATTGATTTTACCATCAACCACTTGTTCGATCGTCATCCGATGAATTACTTTGTTATATAAATTATAATTCACTTTAAGTATCGTATTCGGATTTAAATCCTTTTTCATAAGGCAACCATTAGATGTATCTACCTCAACAAAACCTTCATTGGCGTCTACCTCTTTAAAAAGTCTTTCGTATTCCCATTTCATCCAATCTATAAATGCACTAACACATATCTGTCTTTCCTCGCCTTTAACAGATTGAGTTCTTTCTGCAGTACTTATAACTGCCGATGCATCTTCCCAAACCGTATGAGTATATTTTATCCCACCTTCTCTTTCACCATGTACCATGTACAGAAATTTACTACTTCATAGGGGAAAAAGCAAAGTAGGAAAAACTATTGATACACTTTCGACCTGTGACCAACTCTTAAAACCAAAATCTTTTTATCTTACAATGATAAAATGAAAACAAATGACTATACTTTACAAAAATATTGACCTAAAACAGTTGAAACGTTTTTGCTCAGTTTGTACAAAAAATCTATCTATATTAGTTTATCCAAATAAAACTTATAAAGGTGGACATTTCTTTGGAAAAATAGAGATTGGTAAAAAGAAAAAGGCAGAATACTGGGAGTGCAATAAGTGCTATCATAATTAGCAGAAAACCTGTTTATATAAACGATGTTGTGGACATCTACTTTATCAGATTTATTTATTAATCTATCCGCCGGTTGGTTTGGAGCAGCACTGATATTACCAATGACTACAACCGAATTCAAAGTAAACTTACGATTGTTGATCACCAATATCACTTGTGCTATATTGTGCTTACTAATATCAGTTTTACTAAGGAGTTAAAATGGCAAAACAAGAAAATAAAGGTCTCTCATCCAACAAAATCAACATCGAGGATATTAACATTAAGGCTGCTATTGTCTTCGTCCTATTTGTAATCGCTTTTCTTCTACTCTATATAGCATTCAAGAAATAACTCAAGCTCAATCTCAGATTTTGTATAAAATTTCAAGACGCAAATTAGGAAGGAGTCCAAATAAAATCAATGAGGAAATATTACAAAAACCCAAATGTCTCCAGAGCAAAAAAGGCGAAAGTTAAAAAAGTAAAAAGGCCGGCGGAAATAATCAGTGCCCAAACGGACAAAACCAGCGAAATTTTTGGCCTTAATACATATAAAAGTACAAGCAGTAAAGTAAAAACCACAATCGAAAGTATACTCTTACCTATCCAATGATGAGAAAATACTGATGTCAAAAAAGCCTTAAAACCTGCGTTAAGATCCGAAAATATCGTCATCAAAAAAATCACAAAAATCGTAACAGTCGATGACCACAGCACACTTTTTGTTAAAACTTCTTTATTCATATTCTACTTCCCCACCGCCCCCGAAATAATAAATCCAAAAACGGCAACCAAAAGAGCAATCGACTGGGCCATAAATGCTAGAAACGCAACAGCAGTTTTTAAATTCTTTTCTTTTGCCAAAATTCCCGGTAGCAAAAATGTCACCAAAAACACAGATAGCGCCAAAAAGGGTAAAAACAGAAAAATGTGCTCTTTTGTCTCCATCACAATTTTGTGAACCCAAGCAAAATCACCTTTAATAATGATCGGCTTTACAGCTTTTCCGTAATAAGTTAGATAATAATAGCCACCCAAAATCCAGGACCCTAAAAACGCCAAAAGTGCAAAAAACGAAATTCGAGATAGCTTTTTTAAGTCTGCATCATCTTTTAACAAAGAAAGCATGTAACTGGTCAGAAATATCATACCCACAAGACCTCCAAAAATATGTAAAACCAAAATTGTTACTAACAATGCGCTCATTATTGTCTCCTTGCCACAATTTTCCTTATATATTCAAGCGAAAAATAAACAATACCGATTAAGATCACGTAAGCAAACATTATCAAAAAATAAGAAGCTTCCAACCTTCGCCACATTCCAAGAACCAATACCGTGTACCAGGAAGTGGTTGAAATTGCGCTTCCCAATTTAAAATTTATTAGTTTGAAATTGACTAGCATTGCAACCAGAAGAAGCACCAATATAATAGTAATCTTCGCCAAAAACCTTGGTGCATAAAAAACCTCCGGTCCCAAAAGCCGTAGTCTCCACATTACCAAAAGCCCAAATCCGGAAAAAGCCAAAATCACAAGGCCAATCCTAAGCACCGTAACGCAGATTCGTAAAACCTCATGTTCTGCAAAATCAATTTTTCCATCCCGGCCAAATTTAATCGAAAAAATCTCCAAAAGCGTCGTTGACCCCACACCCAAAGCGGTTCCGACAATATGCAAAATTCGAAGCAATAATCCCCAATCAATCATTAAGATTAATATAACTCTAATTAGCAGAAAAATTCAATATAAACAAAGCGGGGAAACACATTATGAATGATTGCCTACCTGGATTACTTGCTCGATGAGGCGATTACTATACCCAAATTCGTTATCATACCAGGCAAAAACCTTGACCATATCTCCATCAACAACTTTAGTAAGTGAAAGATCAACAATCGAGGACTCCGATCGCCCAATAATATCGGTCGAAACTAATTGTTCGGAAGATACAGCCAAAATTTCCGGCATTTTCTTGGAAGCTTCGGTCAAAGTTGCATTGATTTCTTCTACTGTCGTTGATTTGGAAAGTAAAAAAGTAAAATCGGAAATGGAACCAACCGCCACCGGAACTCTAAGCGCTACCCCGTCGAATATACCTTTAAGTTCTGGAATCGCTTCCGTTGTAGCAATAGCAGCACCGGTTGTTGTTGGAATGATATTGATATAACCAGCCCGCGCCCGTCTTAAATCGGTAACCTTACCACCTGGCGGCGGCCCATCAACCAAATTTTGTTCTGCAGTAACCGCATGAATTGTCGTCATCATCGCCTTTTTTATCCCAAATTTCTCGTTCATTATTTTGGCAACAGGAGCGATGCAATTTGTGGTGCAGGATGCGTTATTTAAAACTGTTTCGCCTGCATATTTTTCTTCATTAACACCAAGTAAAAACGTAGGTGTTTCTTTTCCAGGTGCAGAAATCACCACTTTTTTGGCACCGGCAGTGATGTGTTTTGTAGCATCTTCCAGCTTTGTAAAACGGCCTGTCGACTCTATTACCACATCTATTCCCAAACTTTTCCAGGGCAGCTTTTCCGGTTCTTTTATTGCATAAGTGGCAATGTCCACCCTGTCAATAGAAATATTTCCAACCGCTTCTCCGTCTTTAGCAGTTTTAATATCTTCTATCAGTTTTTTCGCTGTTATATCCCGATTCCACGCCCCATAAACAGAATCGTATTTTAAAAGATGGCCAAGAACCGTAGCATCCGTCAGATCGTTTACGGCAACGATCGCCATTTCCTCAATGTGTTTATCAAACCACACCTTAAACGCCTGCCTGCCAATTCTCCCAAAACCATTAATTGCGACTTTGATCATATTTCCAGCTTATCACAAAAATTTCGTCCTTCACAAACAGTAAGATTAACCACTATTCGACCAATTTACCCCTGTCACAAATTCTTGTTTGTTCTAAAAAATCCCCATTACGAGCGAGCGTTAAATCCATCCTGAACAAAAGTCATTGGGAAACTGGTACTGACACTACGAAGTAGAAGAATACCAGAGGGTTCCCGGACTTTTGTGAAGTAGATGGATAGCGAGCGAAATCTGGGGTGGTCTTTTCTAATTCTTCTTTTGACCACCCAAAAGAAGAAAAAGTAAAAAGATTGCTTCGTTACTCTCGCAATGACAAGTAAAAGATTCTGAATCAAGTTCAGAATGACACAAATAGTAATTCGCTACGAGTTATCTGAGTTCAAGACCCGGACTTGAGAAGGGCTGGTAACCTTTCCAACTTCTGCTTATCAGTTACAATTGCCTTCAAAAACTGTGCGGGGCTTAGAATCTTTATTCCTTTGTATTCTTTAAGCTTTAAAAGGTGTTTTTTATCACCCGTAACCAGATAATCAACTTTACCCTCAGTAGCGCATGCCAAAATCTCGTTGTCTGGATTATAAGACAATGCCCTTATTTTAGTCTTTGTCTTCACAAGGGTAGAAATATCAGCAATCAAACTCAGTGTTTCCTTTATCTCATCTTCACCCTTTTCAAATTTTTTATCGAGAACTTTTGCAACCTCTATCAATATAAAAAGCGATGTAACATTCTTTATTTTGCGCTCGATCACTAAATCAAGAACCTCATCGCAAACACCACCAAAAACTTCCGCAGATATAATTACGTTAGTGTCTATACAGACCTTTAGACCCGCAGTCCTGAGTGAATCGAAGGACGAGGATCGCAAGGTAAGCTTGCTTACCTTAATCACCGTGGATATATTCAAAGAGTTCGTCTTCTGTTTTGAAGTTATATTTTTTTCTTATCTCGTCGCCCATTTTACGTATCTTAGCCCAACGCTTTTTAAAATCACTAATGCTATACCCCTGAATCATCTCACTAACCAACCGACTCTTACTCCTCTTTCTAGACTTAGCGAGTATTTCCAATTGTTTGTAGACTTCCGGTGGCAAAGAAACAGAGAGCACCTGTGTATTACGATTCATAGTAATACTAGTATTACAGAAATTGGTCTAATAATCAAGAAGTTAATACGTTAAACCATACCTTAAACGCCTGCCTGCCAATCCTCCCAAAACCATTTATGGCAACTTTTATCATATCTAACTTACTAACAAGTGATCTAATATGCCTCCGCGAACAAAAAACTGATACAAAAAGAGAACTATTGGAAATAAAATAGTCAAAGCAAATAAGAGTTTCAAGAATTTTTTAGGATCAAGCCTTTTTTTAATAAAAAAAAGCGCTAGAAAAATTAATACAAATAAGATTGGGCCACAAATAAATAAAGCAAAGAAAAGTCCTCCCAAACCCATGTCAGGTCCACTGCTCAGTGAAGCAAAACGATAACCTAGCAAAACAGTAATCGCAGCCGAATAAAAAAGAGAAACTATAACAGATACAAAAGTAGGCATAATTTTATCTTATCAAATACTGTTTAACTTCTGATATCGCAACTTTTATCATATATTAATTCCCCTAAAGGGGTGTCCAAAGAAAACTAAACCCCACCAAACTAATAAGAAATAAGGCTACATTTATAGGAATAAAGAGTTTTAATTTATTTGCTGTAGCTGTAAATAATAAAATCAATAGAGTTATTGCAAATAATTCTGGCCAAAAAGTTTGATTAAAACCCCAACTATAATTAAAATCAGCCAAACTACCGCTTATAGCAAGACTTAAAAATGCAGAAAAAATGAATGAATAGAAATAGTAAAATGGGAGAAGACATAGCAGCAATATCGCTTTCCTCTTCCCCATTTTCTCAGCCACGTATGCAATAGAGCCACCAATTATAATAGAGGACAAAACACCAGGGATTAAATCAATACGTGCTAAAAATGCTAAAGGTCGAAAACCAATGATCTGAAAAGAAAATCTAATAAAAAGAAAAACTACCCCAATTGAAAATAAGTATCTTAATAACTTTTTGTAATCGTTCATATTTCCAGCTTATCACAAAAAATTCTCTCCTGTCGACAAATTTTTTATCTTTATTCTTAAACCCTATCTGCTCTTTGTGCTAAACAAAACATCTTGAACAAGGGTAGGAAAGCTGGTACTGACACCCCGCTGAGCGGGGAAGAATACCAGAAGGCTTCCGCCCTTGTGAAAGATAAGTTTTGTAGCAAAAGAGCATTAGGGTGCCTTTTCTTCCACTTTCTTTGGGCAAGCAAAGAAAGTAAAAAGAGTTATTTATGAAAATAGATTCTCAATCAAGCCACCTCTGGCGAGCCTCGTTATAAACGGGTTAAGGGTGACAAGGATGACAAATTAGAAATTCTCGACAAGCTCGAATAGTAACTAGCCTAATTCAAGTCCCAGGTTTGAACGGAGCTAATTCTTCTCCCTTTGATACATTTGACCCCGATTTAATCGGGGTTGATACCCGTGATACTTTTGATACCTTCACTATCAACTTCCTTCCCTCCTCCACCCAAATCACAAGAGTTGATACCACAAACGCCAAAAGCCAATGTTCCAGGGATAAGTTCTCAAGGTGCAACAATTTATTACCCCACACTGTTCCCAACGCAAAAATTTGCAAGACAAAAA
>CAYHKI010000041.1:0-7984 GCA_964357165.1 uncultured Gammaproteobacteria bacterium
TTTCTCCTGAGTAAACGATTAGCCTAAAGTGTCAATTATCCATGAGTCAATACGTTTCCATATCTTCAACTCCCGTTTCTTCTTTAACCTCACGAATTGCCGTTGTAAACGGATCAATCACGCCATCTGCATCGAGATCATTAAGCTCCGTTGATCCTGCAAATACACTTAACCACCCGTTGTACTGAAATACGGTTTGACTCCTCTCGTTTAACACCAAGTAATTATCTGCAGTCTCCAGCAATGCTGCCGCACCTAAAAATCTTGGCAACTGTTCAACTCCAACCTGGGACCTCAACCCAGGATCAGTTAACCCAACATAATACTTGTAACTGCTGTGTCCTAATGTTAAACACAACTTTCCCGATTTAATACTGTTGTCCAACACAACAAGTTTTGGTCGGTCTTCCAAGTGACCACCTTTCGCCTCAATCTCATTTTTCCTTACCTGCCAAATCTCATCTATTTTTTGTTGAAATTTTCTGTCTACTTCAAAAGTCTGTTTGGAATCGGTGATTTCAACTTCTTCTCTTGAAAAATGACCAGCTATTGGTATTTCAAAAAATGGAGTAACTACCCCCTCAGACAAATTTGTTAGTTGAACCTCTGACTCTGACATAACTTTAGGCTATACTCTTAAACTTATAATATTCTGGAACTTTCATTATTTAAAAAATTAAGTCAGGAATTAATTAAGTCACCAATTGTTTTATGTAAAATTTTATTCGAGGCAAAAATGTCTTGTTCAAAAACATTCCAATCACCACCGTTTGGCAGTGTAACTTTTCCACCGGCTTTTTGAACAAAATACGCACTTGCAGCCACATCCCAAGGTTTTAGACCGGAATGTAGATAAACATCAACCTTCCCTTCTGCAACCCTTGCAAGATCTGCAACTGCACTTCCCATGGATTTTACCTGACGAATATGTGTTGATACCTTTCTCAGCCACTCAACAACGTTTAGCCTCTTTTCTAGTCCCCAAGCCCAATCACAAGCAAGTGTTATTTCTCTCAACTCTGACACTTCTGAAACCTTAACTCTTTCTCCATTTTTAAATACCCCTTCCCTTGCTTCGCTTGCTGTAAAGTAATCATCTGTAATCGGATTGTAAGCGACACCTAATAAAGTATTTCCTCGCGAAACCAGCGCCACAGAAATCGCAAAATTAGACTCACCTCTAGAAAAGTTTATAGTTCCATCCAATGGATCAATTACCCACAAAAACTCCTCATTTTCAAGAGACGACCAATCTTTCGGTGCAGTTTCTTCAGTTAAAAATTTATGGTTAGGGAAAACTTTTACAATCTCTTTTCTCAAATACTCATCAGTTTCAATATCTGCCTGCGTTGTAAAATCAACACCATCTTTTTGCTTTGTAGAATAATTGCGTTCTTGGTAATACTTTCTTAAAATATCTCCCGCTTTTGGAACGACTCTTGCCAAAAACTGTTCTGCTTTAATGATCTCACTACCAGAAAAATGTTCGATCTCAGATTTCACGGAACAATTATAACAGAGGAGAAGAAAATATTTTAATTTCCGCCAAGCATACCCTTTAGGGAATCAAATCCGCCCATTTGCTGCATCTTTTTAGCAGCTTCTTTTTGGCTCTCTTTTATTGCATCGTTCACTGCTTCTGCAATATCACCGTCCGGCTTACCACTAGAATCTATTGTCACTACTCTTTGTGCCAAAGTTATTTTAACCCTGACTCCGTGCTTATCAACCTCGACCGTTTCCGCATCTAAGGCCCTCTGCATCGTCATTGCTTCGTCGCGCATTTTCTTTAACTCTTTCAGTTGTTGTAACTTGTCAAACATGTCTGTATATAATAACCGAAAGTTTTTCCTAAAATCAACCTTTCGTGCTATATTGCCAACTACAAGAAGCATTTTGTAGAATACAGCCGATGCAAGTCACGATCTCTACACTCCACTTACCCAAAAACACCGAAGCCAAAGAATACGTGGCCAAAAAAATAGAAAGGTTAGGTAAATTCTATCCCAGCATTAAAATAATTGAGGTACGTTTAATTGGCAAAAAATCGCACCGCGGACAGGAAAATGATTTTTACTGCGAACTAACAATCGGCTTGCCCAAAAAAGTGTTAGAAATTGTCGATGTCGAAAGGGATATAGAAAAAGCAATCGACAAAGCGCTGGAGCGCGCCAAAAGAGTCCTAGTTAAAACTAAGGAAAAAAAGGTTTCCGAAAAACATTGGGCCGCCCTTGCCGAAAAACAAAAAAGAAGCTCTTAGGCTACTAGTTAAACTCCACAGATTTTTTCTTAAGAATTGTTGATTTCGCCCGAGTTACTTCGTATGGTCGCAGACGATATATTTTTGTTTTAGAAAGACCAACTCGGTCCAGTTCACGCCTTAAGTGATCTTCTTGTGCCCATTGATCATATCCAAGGCAAATAACGTCTGGCGCATGTTGAAAAATATGTAAAAAATAATCCCCCTCCGACCCTAATACCGCCTTATCAACTATCCTAAGTTGTTTTATTAAATCTAACCTTTCTTTCTCTCCAAACAAAGGACTCTTACCTTTTGTCTTTTCTACATTTTTGTCCGTTCCAAGAGAAACCACCAAATAATCCCCATATTCTTTTGCCTGTCTGAAAAAATCAAGATGTCCAGGATGAAGCCCATCAAAGGCACCAAAAACCATGACTGTTTTTATTCTAAAAACTTCCTTCCAAAACATGCGTCTCCGGTTTGCCATCTTCCATTGTGATCTCCCTGGTTAACCAAATCTCGTTATATTTTGAATATAAATCCTTATCATTAAATACCAAACTCCAAGAATTCTTTGATCCGTTCATAAAACCAGCATTTTTAACTGCACTACCATTAGTTAGCCAAACTTGATACTTGTCCCCTTTAGGGTCAGGTAGTGTGGCTGAAACGCTTAAACTATAAGAGCCATCACCAAACGTTCGGGTAGTAGTACCACTTGCTGACCCTCCATGCTTTACATCAGTAAGTGATATTGTATTTTTAGATAAATTAATTCCACCGCTGATATCGGCAACATCAGCCAATTTAACCGGTGTTAGCCCCTTTGGGGCATCACTCAGATTCACCGATTCCGTCCCACCCATTGAACTTCCTGACTTTAACTGAAAAATTGCCACCAAAACAATAACTATTAGAATTGCCACAACAAATATCCATATTCTTCCTATGGCTGTGCTTTTTCTTCTTATAATACTTTGGTTTGCAAGATCCCGCATTTTAACTTTTTAAGCTTACCATACCAACCATATCAGATTCAAAACTGAAAATTATTTAAATTACCTGATGCGAACGACTATGCTTTTTTCTCGATTTTCGAAATATTGAATCCTCCAAAATGAGACTGTAAACGACAGGTATTAATAAAACCAACGGATAAAGCATCCAATTTCTGGGGTCGGAAAAATAAAAGTTGAAATCAAAATAATAAAAGTTGGCAATAGAAAGCAAGCTCAGGAACAAAAGCACAATAAACCAGAATATAGAAACTACTAGTCCAAGTGCAAATATCCTATCATTATTTTTCTTAACTTTTTTAGAAAGAATTAATCGAACCTGATCCGTTTTATCAAAAAAATAAACAGTTATAAGCAAAATAACCAAAGGCAATATTAAATAATACCAAGGTAAAACCACGAAGCTTCCCAAAAGAAATGTTAAAAGCCACACCAAAACACAATACCAAAGAAGACGCCAACTGACTTTTATGCCTGCCTTTTTCATAATAATGTTTAAGTGCAAATTTATCTTGTCTTTTTAAATTCCCGGAGAATATTTCGCAACATTTTTACTTTTCGTTTCGAATTTACGACTTTTGAAAAACTAAGTCAATTGGGCAATTTATTTTATGAATAAGGAAGAGGAATTACTAGAGACCTTGAGCTTCGGTTGCAGCGCCTAAAACATCCTGATCGAGACTATTTATGTCCGTCTTATTTAAGTCTTGCTCTATATCGCCAATTTTATCTCCTGTATCCAACTGAGTAATTTCGACAGACCTGTCTTTGAGACTATCTTGCGTCACTGTTTTTGCCGGTATATTTGTCTGCGTTACAACATTTGGTTTACCCAACATCCCGTACTGATAAGCAACAGCAACTCCAAGCACCAAGAAAGCTATTACAAAAATAATTACCAACAAAGCTGTTGAACCCTTTTTCATATTAATCTTTTTCGGCACTACTTGTACCCTCCCTAAGTTCTCTTGACGCTTTGAGCTCCCTGGTAGCCTCAACTAATTTTTTATGATAATTAAAAAGAGCCGTTTTTGTATCTTTTATCGAAGCCACCGCTTTATCGGTTGCCGCTTTAATATCAGCCGAACTCGCCACACTTTGGGCATCTATTATTGCCTTATCAATGGCAGTTTTCGCTAGTTCTCGCAATACTTTGGCCTCATCCAGTTTTGCCTGACCCTTGGATGTATCTATACCCTTAGTATTTAGTTTTGTTATCCTTGCAGAAATTTTTCCAGAAATTTTATCAAGTCTTATAAGATAAGCATTTAAGTGCCTGCTTAAATTGGCAAAACGCTTTTTAAGCATATCAAGCTTTTTCTCTTTAAGCTCTGCTCGTTTTGAAGCTTCTTTTTCTTTAAGTTCATCTTTTTTCTCCCTAATATCTTGTTTTATCTCCTGTTTCTTTTCCTTGATATCTTGTTTTAGTCCTTGTCCCACCGAAGATTTGCTCGACTCCTGCAAACCTTCCCTGGCAAAAGCTACAGTTGTTAGGGAAAATACAAAACAAAACACACTAAATGTAACTAAAAATTTCCACATTACTACTTCATCATATCAAGCAAATTTAGACAAAGTCAAATCAAAAATTATCTTTTGGAAACCGAAAGAGTAATAGCAGTTTTTTTACCGTCCGAGGCAACATTTACAATAATCATTCCCTGGTACTGGGAATTATTTACGTCAAATATAAAGTGATTTGTTTCTTTTTGTCTTAGGTTGAACTCCCAACCGGCTAAACCCAGATTCTTATTATAAAATTCAACAACTTTGGAAATTTCATCGTCCGTAATTGCCGAACCACCGTAACCTCCACCAGAACCATAAGTTTCTATTATTTTCGCTTTCTCATAAAAAGGCAAATTTGGAAAGCCGGCTACTGCTCCCCCCTTTACAAAATCCGTTCCTTTTGATGAATTTGTTTTTCCTCCCACACCAGGAAAACAACCACCCAAGGCTATAGTTAAAACAAAAACAAGTAAAAATCTTTTTATCATTTAGAAAATATTTCCTGCGCAATCATTTCTAATTCTTCTGCCTTTACGTCTATAACATCACTTTTATTTACGGTTATTGTCGGCTTACTTTCCCGTTTTGCTAGACTAAACTTCAGCTTAATTGATTTTCCCATAACTTCCTCAAGAACGGCGTCCAACATTCGTACTATCTTAGGTTCTTCAAGTTTATCTTTATGAAACCTATAAAAAACCTCAAGCATTAAACTTTCACCATCATAATCCAAAGGCTTGGTCGATCGCAGTAGAGCAACTACGTGCGCATTTTGCGGCCTTACCTTATTTAAGAATTCCTGCCAGTTTTTTTCAATATCCGAAAAACCTTTTGCAGGCTTTCTTGTTACTTTTTTCTGCTCATCCTGGTCTTCAATGTCTACCTTTTTCTCTATTATAGGTGAAACTTCCAAATGATTCGAAGGAACTGTCACAACTATCGAATCTTTGTCTGTTTTTCTCTCATCATAATCAGCACAAAATTTACAAAGCGCTAGAATTAGCGGAATTTGTGCAATCGGATAAAGTTTTATTTCAAACTCGGCAGAAATTAATAGACGCATAAGTTCCTGCAATTTCCCAAGCTCAAAAATTGCCGCCAATTTTTTTAAACCTACAAAATCTTTTTCGTCTAATTCCGAAAAGGTCTCATCACCAATCCCAATTTTAATAAATAAAACTTTTTCAAGAAGCTGTACTGTTTGCCTTGCAAATAGCACAATATCTCCTCCACTTTGCGCTATTTCCTCAACTTCTAAAACAGCCGAACTTAAGTTAAAATTGGCTACATTTGTCAAAAATGTATCTACCTGATTCTTACCGGAAACCTTAGCAATCGCCAAAACATCCGATTTTTTTATTTCACCGCTTAAAGAACTCAATTGATCCAAAATAGAAACTGCATCGCGAAACGATCCATCAGCCGCCTGTGCGATTGATTCTAAAGATTCATCATCTATTAAAATTCCCTCTTTTTTGGCAATCTGAGAACAAGCCAGAATTATTTCCTTATTACCAGCCCTTGAAAAATTATACTTCTGCAAGCGAGAAATTATTGTACTAGGAAGTTTTGAAAGTTCTGTTGTTGCTAAAATAAAAATTGCATGAGCAGGCGGCTCCTCTAGTGTTTTTAAGAGTGCATTAAATGCCTCATTGGTAAGCATGTGCGCCTCGTCTATAATGTAAACCTTGAATCGGGAGGAAACCGGAGATAATTTTACCTTTTCCCTAAGATCTCTTATTTCATCTATTCCCCGATTAGAAGCCGCATCTATTTCTATTAAATCTAAATTAGATCCATTTGTTATCGAAACACAAGAAGCACACTTATTGCACGGCTCACCGAAATGGTTGATGGTTGATGGTTGATGGTTAGTCGTTTTTTTCTTATTACTTCCATGAACCATCAACGATGAACCATAAACCTCACAGTTCACTGCTTTTGCTAGTATTCTCGCGGTAGAAGTTTTGCCGGTACCACGCGTTCCATAAAACAAATACCCGTGCCCAATTTTGCCACTTTCTAATTGGGACACCAAAGCCCCGGAAATATGTTCCTGACCAACTAGCTCTGATAGTTTTTGCGGACGATATTTTCGATAAAAAACCATACTATTGCCTATTGCCTATTGCCTATTGCCTATTGCCTATTGCCTATTGCCTATTGCCTATTAATTCATTATTCATGATGCTTACCCAAAAGATGCTCACAAGAATGTGCTGTGAGCTTATAAACTTCATGATCAACCATAACATTATCAACGCTTGCCTGCGCAACCACTTCCGGCCAGGATAAGATTATATCCCCAAGTCTCAGCACTTCATCGGGATAATTTACAAATCCTTGCCTAGCAGAAGGCATATCCGCACTTTCGTAAGCAACATCCTCTAGCGGAAACGAAAGAACCTCGTGTACTTCATTGTCCTTTAAAAATTTTTGCGAAAGTTCTTTCATTTTTCGCCTACCAACAACCATTACCGAAACTTCGACATCATCCTTGCTGATTTTATTCTTAGAAAGAGTATCAAAAATAGCCTGTCTTACAACTTTTCTATTTATTGGATACCGAGTGTCACCGGAAATTAGTATTCTTTGCATTGACTATGTCAACTTTTCACGCACAATTTTGGAGACTGTGTTTCCATCAACTCTACCCTTAACCTTTGCCATTACTGCACCAATAACTTTACCCATATCAGCTACGCCCAAAGCACCTGTTTGACCAATTACATCTACAATAATTTTTGTTATCTCCTGCTCATCCATCTGTTCTGGTAAAAACTTTTCCAAAATCTCAAGTTCTGCCTTTTCCCGATCAACTAAATCTTGCCTTCCGCCGGCTTCATAGGCTGCAATCGATTCCTTGTGTTGTTTTGCGCTTTTTAAAACTTGTCCGATTATTTCCTCACCAGTAAGCTCACCACCCTTGGCTATTTCGGCATTCTTAATCGCCGCAGAAAGCATGCGAAGAGTTGACACCCCAATCTCATCCTTCGCTTTCATCGCCACAACTAGATCGGCATTAATTTTATCTGATACTTGGCTCATAAATTATTTTCTATACCCTATCCCCTAAACCCTAAATCTTAAAACTTACTCCTAATATATTTTTTCCTGGCCATTTGAATCTTTTGCTGCTTTCTAAGCGAAGGTTTAAGATAATGCTCACGTTTTTTGATTTCCGTAAGAATCCCTTCAGACTGAACTTTTTTGTTGA
>CAYHKI010000042.1:0-7920 GCA_964357165.1 uncultured Gammaproteobacteria bacterium
GGATTCTTCTTTGGTAGATTCTGGGCTTATGACTCCAGGTAAGAGTCTTACCACCGAGTCAACAACTGCTGCTGCGGCTATTTCGCCGCCTGTTAGGACGTAATCACCAATAGATATAATATCATCGACATATTGTTCGATTCTGGCGTCTATGCCTTCATAATGACCGCAGATGATTGCCAGAGATTTATTAGTGGATAACTTGGCAGTTAACCTTTGATTATATTTGTTTCCGGATGCAGACAGGAGGATTGTGTAGGGTTTTGGTTTGATACTTGATAGGGCGAGATATAGGACATCTACTTTAAGAAGCATCCCTTTCCCGCCACCATATGGTTTGTCATCAACTGATTTATGCGCACCTTTGGCAAAATCTCTAATATTGATAATTTGTAGGTCAATGATTTTTTTGGCGATTGCGCGTTTGATAATGCTTTCTTCAAAAAAGCTATTTACTGTTTGGGGAAAAAGAGTTAAAACGTAAATTTTCACACTTCTTGCACTTCTATACTTGCGAAGACGTTTTCTTTAATTGCCCTTATTTTGAGAAGGTTTTTAATTGACTTGATCATTTTGCCATTTTTACCAATTACTTTTGCAATATCATCTTTTGGTACAAAAACCATAAATTTGATATTATTTTCTTCCTGGTCTTTTTCGATCCTTACTTTTTTTAGATCTGTGACCAGCGGTTCCAATAATGTTTTTATAAGATCTTCCATGTTTTACTGGTTTTTTTCGTTATTTTCCGCAAGTGGTTCATTTTTTTCCTTAGGTTCGTCTGGTTTTAGCTCTTCTAGATCCTGTGGTTTTACCTCTTGGGCTTCTACCGGCTGGCTTTGATCAGTTGTCTTTTCTTCTGTTTTGGCTTCTTTGGATTTTGTTTCTGGTTCTGGTTTTTGCTCTTTTTTCTTTTTAGGCTTAGGCGGAAGTTTACCATTTTCGAAAACATATTTTGCAGAAGGAGTAAATGTGGCACCATGAGATAGGTAGTATTTAATTCTCTCCTTGTCGATTTTTATTGCATCTTTTTTTTGATGCGGATTTAAATGACCTAAAATTTCCAGAAATTTACCGTCGCGCTTGGAGCGCGTGTCTTGAGCCACTACCCTATAGGATATTTGATGTGTTTTTCCTGTCAATGATAATCTTATTTTTACGCTCATAAACTAATTTTAAATTTCAAATTTTTAAACATTTATTTAAAATAATAAATTAATAATTTTGAATTGGCGTTCATTATCTCAAATATAAGACCAAAAGTTCAAGCGTCAGTTGTAATTTTGGTTGACTTGATTTTTAAAAGAGCACTACGGGCTGCACTTTGGGCGGCTTCCTGCTTGTTTTTTCCTTCTCCGCTGCCTAAAAGTTTTTTACCTAGATAAACTCCAATTTCGAAATTTCTGGCATGATCGGGGCCCCAAGATGTTATCAGCGAGTATGTTGGTGATTGGTGATAAATTCTTTGTAATATCTCTTGAAGTTTGGATTTATTATCGGAAACGGCGCTTTCTGAAAGCTTTTTCCAATTTGAAAGGATGTATTTTTCCAAATACTTTTGGACAATATCCAAACCCTGATCCAAATAGACAGCACCAATATATGCTTCGAAAGTATTGGCGAGTATAGAGCTATTCTCGCGACCGCCCGATTCTTCTTCACCCTTTGAGAGAAATAAATATTCTCCTAGCGATAAGTCTTTGGCAAGTTTTGCCAGAGTTTCTGTTCTTACTAAGGCTGCTCGGATTTGAGTGAGCTCTCCTTCTGGACTTTTTGGTAGATTTAAAAACAAATGACGGGAAACAACAATTGAGAGTACCGAATCACCCAAAAATTCCAAACGTTCATTTGAAGGTCCTTTATAATTCTTGTTTTCATTAAGATATGATCTGTGAACAAAGGCGTTTTTAAGAAGCTCCTTACTTTTAAAAGTAATATTTGTTTTCTCTTCTATTTTATGTAGATTAGGGCCAGAAGAAGTTTTAGTGAGTGGAATCGATATTTTCATAAAGGTAAGCAACAAGATCGGATAGCTTAAAAAATGTTGGTATTTTGTTTTGAGGGATTTTGATATCATATTTTTCCTCGAGTTTTTTGATTAGGTCATCTATTTCGAGGTCGGTAATGTTGAGGTCTTGGTCCAGTTCCATGTCCTCTTCTATATTTTCTTTGTCTATACCGAATTCTTCTTCGATAATAGTTTTTAGATCCTCTAATATTTCTGTGTCTGTCATATTGATTCTATATCTTTAATTTACGATTTTTGGCTGGGTTTTTACAAGTGATCCCAATACTCCGTTTACAAAGCTTCCTGTCGACTGACTACCATATTGTTTGGATATTTCGACTGCTTCGTCTATTATTGCTTTATATGGTTCCCTGCTTTTTTTATATAAAAGTTCCCAAATTGCAAGTCTTAAAATTGCTAAATCCATCGGTGCAATTTGTGCAATTGGCCAAGCAGGTGCATTTTTGGCAATTATATCGTCTATGACCTTTCTTTTTTTTAGAATTTGGGCAGGTATACTACTAGCTTCAAGTTTATAATTATCTTGCCTAAATTCTTTTTCAAAAAGCACTTTTACAGTATTTATCCTATCCTGATGCCTCGGATCAGTTTTTCTTTTCACTTGCTGAACCTGTCTTTGTTTCCTGTTTGTAACTACCACAACTTGGACAAGCTCTGTGAGGCATTCTAAGATTTTGGCATTTAAAACATTCTATAAGTGTAGGTAAACCAATTTTTTTTGTTGATTTACGTCTTTTTGTTCTGGCTTTTGAATGCCTTTTTTTTGGTAATGGGGTCATTTAGTTTATGGTTAATGGTTGATAGTTCATAGTAAAAAATACTAGATGTTAGAACTCAGAAAAACTACTTCTACTTATATAAAACTACATAAGGGGCTGCCTTAGCAAGGGTGAGTTTTTAATATAAGTGCTCCCTTAGGGAACTTGAGGATTATATTTGGAAGTGACTGCTGTGTCAAGGAAAATTAGTTTGGTTGAGAAAGTTGGTCTTGCAGTGCATTAATTTTTTGAAGGATTTGAGAATGCGACTTGAGCCCTTCATCATGTTTTAGAAGTTCTTTGGCTTCAATTTGAGCGGCTGTGACTAATTTAACGTCAGAAAGATCGGCAATTTTAAAGGATTCAAAACCAGACTGTTTAAGGCCAAAAATTTGGCCACTGCCGCGCATTTTAAGATCAATTTCTGCAAGTTCAAAACCAACATAAACTTTTTCCATACTTTTTAAACGTTTTTGAGATCGCTCCTCTTGTGAATCCGTAAAGAGAAAACAATAAGATTTTTGAATGCTTCTACCAACCCTACCTCTTAATTGATGAAGCTGGGCAAGACCAAAACGTTCGGCAGATTCAATTATAATAATTGTTGCGCCGGCTACATCGATACCAACTTCGACAACGGGAGTAGCAACCAAAATATCTGTTTTTGCTTTTTTAAAATTATTGATAACATTTTCCTTATCTTTCGAGCTTAAACGGCCGTGAAGCAAGCCAAGTTTAATGTTTTTTGGAAATATATTTTTAATTTTTTCAAATTCGGTAGTTGCGGATTTTACAGTGATCATTGATTCGGAGGGTTCTACAAATGGTGTAACGATAAATGCTTGGTGTTTTTTGGCTATTTCATTTTCTATAAACTTATAGCAGTCGCGTCTTTTATTATTTGGTACGACAAAAGTTGAAATCTTTTGTCTGCCTTCGGGTATTTCGTCTAAAATTGAAAGATCTAAATCGCCATAAAGTGTAAGGGCAAGTGTTCTAGGAATGGGTGTTGCCGTCATTGTAAAAAGATGGGGGGTTAATTTTTTTGCGTGAGGCATGAAAAGTTGCGTTCTTTGAGCAACGCCAAAGCGGTGCTGTTCGTCTACGACAACTAAACCGACCTGTTTTTTGGCAGTAAATGAGCTTAATAGTGCGTGAGTACCACATGTTATATCGCCCGCTTCTTTCTTGCTTGCAGTCCAGATTCCAACTTTGGTGCCGAAGGGTTTTAGCATTTCGGATAAAGATTTGTAATGCTGAAAAGCAAGTATTTCTGTTGGAGCTGCAATAAGAGAATCATATCCGTTTGCAAAAGCCATCAGGCAGCCTGCCGCAGCAACAACAGTCTTGCCAGAACCGACGTCCCCCTCTAAAAGTCTATTAGTCGGAGTTTTTCCTGACATGTCGTCAAGAAGTTGCGAAATTGCATTATTTTGGGCGCCGGTTAATTTAAATGGTAGTTTCTTTTGAAATTTTAAGAGTAAATTTGTATCGGTTTTGATAATTGGTGCTGATCTTTTTTTATGCCATTCATCTCTTCTTAAATGGGAAAGAAGCTGAGTTAAAAATAGTTCGTCAAATGCGAGTCTTTTTCTGGCTAGTTCGACGTCTTGAATATTCTGTGGAAAATGGATCTTTTGCAACGCTGAATTTAAAGATATTAATTTTTGGTTTTTGGTGATAACTTGAGGTAAATAGTCACCAATTCCTGCTAAATATATGGCTAATAGGGTTTTTATTTTACTTCGGAGCCATTTTGAAGTTAAACCTTCTGTTTCTGGGTAGATAGAAATTAATCTTCCTGTATGTATAGTTTCTGCGTCTAGATTTTGTGCCTTGTTACTTGTTAATATTTCGTATGTTGGAGAAATGAGTTTTGGCCTCGGGCCTCCGATGTCGACTTTGCCGGATAGAGAAATTTGAGAACCGGCTTTAATATTTTTGGTAAGATACGGCTGATTAAACCAAATGACATCGATAATGCCGGATTCGTCCGAAACTTGCGCATTTGTAAGAAATTTGCCGGTTCTGGTTCTGACATTTTTTATTTGCCAAATAACACCCTGAACAGTAATCTTTTCGCCTTGGGTAAGGTTGTCTATTTTTTGAATTTGGGAAAAATCGTCGTAACGGAAGGGAAAATGGTAAATAAGGTCTTCTAGAGTTATGAGGTTTAGTTTTTTAAGTCTATTGTTGTAGTAGCTGCCGATGCCCGGAAGGTTTTGCAGCAAAACGTTTGGATCCATTAAGTTTAACTTAGGTAAAGTGCAAACTGGCCGATTATGAAACTTATGGAAACTAGAAATAGAATAGCAATCCAGATAGCTTTTAAATATTTTCTTTTGAAAAGTGACATAACTGTTGTATCAAATGTATCAAAAGTATCAAGGGTATCAAAGGGGGCAAAAAATTACTTAATTTTGACAAACTTTTTCTTACCGATTTTAATAACTTGACCAGATTTAATCAGGGTTTTGGAATCAGATACTGCTTCCCCTTCTATTTCGATTGCGTTTTGAGAGATTAATCGTTTGGCTTCGGATTTACTTTCTACTTGAGTTGCCACAAAATCACTTAAGTTTGTCCCATCTTTAACTTTTACTTCTAATACATTAGTTGGTATTTGGCCTTTTTGGACAGTGTTTTCGAAGTTTTGTTGAGCAATGTCCGCATCCTTTTGACTGTGATACATTTTGACTATTTCATGCGCCAATTCTTTCTTGGCATCAAATGGCTTTAGGTTTTTTAATTTTTCCTGAGGCTTGTTTGTAAGATTTATCCAGTATTCTTCAATTTGGTTGTCGGCCATGGACATAATTTTGCCGTACATATCTTGCGGTGAATCGTCCAGCCAAATACAATTGCCGGAGCTTTTACTCATAGTTTGGCCGTCAGTTCCTAAAATTAATGAGGTTGTCAAAACATATTTTTCCCGGCCTTTCATTTTCTTTTGAAGTTCACGACCGATTAACATGTTAAAGGTTTGGTCTGTTCCGCCAATTTCCAAATCGACATCAAGATAAACAGAGTCATAGCCTTGAAGAAGCGGATATAAAAGTTCATGAGTCCAAACAGTTCCGCCTGCTCCGATTCTTTTTTGGAACATATCCCTCTTAAAAAGCTGGATCGCACTTATTTTGGAGGCTATATTGATGACTTCTGGAATGGTTAATTTAAGAAGCCAATCCCCGTTTTGCTTTATTTGAACTTTATCAAAATTTATAATTTTTGAGGCTTGCCTCTTCCAATCTTTAATATTTTCTTCTATTTTATCAATAGTGATTACTTTTCTAGCCTCATTTCTTTGCGAAGGGTCACCACCTGCCAGAACTGTTCCGGTACCAAATAATAAGATCACCTCGTGACCGAGATCTGCGAATTGCTGGAGTTTGTTAAGTAGGATAGCGTGTCCTAGGTGAAGTTTTGGGCCGGTTGGGTCAAATCCTGAATAAACTTTGATCTTTTTGTTTTCCATCAGTTTTTTGAGGGCGTTTTTATCAGGAAAAATTTCGGAAACGCTTTTTGCTAGGATTTTATCTAAGTTATCCATAATCAAAATATTACACTAAATGCGTGTATGGAGCAATTTGTGTCGCGTAATGAGTTAAATTTAGTTATAATGTTCTTTAATAATAATTGAATGAAATTTACTTCCCGTTTCCCAAAGAGAAAGTTTTCTTCAAGGATTGCCAAAGTTGGTCAAGCAAATCATCCTTTCGTTGGGCAATCTAATTTTGACAAGAGAAGGTTTTGGGTAAGATTTTTTGGATTGGTTTCTACTTTAGTTTTCTTTTCGCTGATTGGCATGATTGTTCTTACAATATTTTCTCTTGCAATTTTTGCGAAAGATTTGCCATCTCCGAATAAACTTACTGCAAGAGATGCGTCTCTTTCCACAAAAATTTATGACAGAAACAATAAGCTACTTTACGATATCTATGGCGATAAAAATCGAGCACTTGTCAATTGGAAAGATTTACCTCCATATGTCAAGAACGCATCGATCTCAATTGAAGATAAGGATTTTTATAAACATAAAGGGTTTTCCCTAACAGGTATTTCCAGATCTATAATAAGTATTTTTCTCTTTAGAGATGTTCAAGGAGGCTCAACTATCACTCAACAAGTTGTAAAAAATATATTGCTTACTCCGGAGCGAACAATAACAAGAAAGCTTAAAGAGTTTATTTTGGCAATACAAGTTGAAAGAAAGTACTCTAAAGACGAAATTTTACAAATATATTTTAACGAAGTGCCTTATGGAGGAACAGCTTGGGGAATTGAGGCTGCTTCTCAAACATATTTTGGAAAGGAAGCTAAAGAACTTACTTTGGCAGAGGCGGTAATTCTGGCCGGTTTACCACAAAGGCCCAGCTATTTTTCACCTTACGGAAGTAATCCTAAAGCTTATGTAAGTCGGGCAAATGATGTTGCCCGAAGAATGCGTGAAGACGGCTATATAACAAAAGATCAAGAAGAATTATTGAAAAAGGATTTGCCAAATGTTCAATTTTCGACAAATGATCAGGGCATTTCAGCGCCGCATTTTGTGTTTTATGTCCGAGATCTTTTAAATCAAAAATATGGAGAAAAGTTTGTAGAACAGGGAGGGTTGAAGGTAAAGACAACATTGGATTTAGAACTTCAGAAAAAAGCTCAAAAAATTGTAAAAGAAGAGGTGGACAAACTTAGTGATTTCAAGGTTGGAAACGGTTCTGCTGTTGTTCTTGATCCAAAAAATGGAGATATTTTGGCTATGGTAGGATCAAAAGAATATTTTGCAAAAGATTATGACGGTCAGGTAAATGTGACCATGAGCTTGAGACAACCTGGTTCGGCTCTTAAGCCATTTACTTATGCTACGGGTTTTAAGGCAGGATACACGCCAGCGACGGTAGTGATGGATGTTATTACAGAGTTTCCTGGTGGAGTTGGTCAGGGTCCATATAAACCGGTCAATTACGATGGAAAATATCGTGGTCCTCAGCAAATAAGGTTTGCTCTTGGGAATTCTCTGAATGTTCCGGCAGTAAAGATGACGGCTCTTGTGGGTATTAAAAATATGCTTAGAACTGCCTATGATGCCGGAGTGAAATCACTTGAACCGACCGATGAAAATTTAAGGAGGTTTGG
>CAYHKI010000043.1:0-7860 GCA_964357165.1 uncultured Gammaproteobacteria bacterium
TAATTCTTGTGCCTGCAACCGTTGGTTTACCAAACATAATTTTTGGGTTTGTAACTATCTTTGCCATGCTTCCTGTTTTCATATGTAGTCATTATAACATGATAGAGCTTGTTTTTATCCTTAGAATTTGTCTATCCTTAGTAAAGTGATTCTCTATTTAATTATCTTTTTTGTTTTGGATTCTTCTATTGAAAGTTTTTTGAATGAAGTTGTTAAAAATTTTAATTTAATAACAAATTTTACAAGAGGGTTTATCTGTAAACATCTTTTCTATGATCAATGGTTACAACCCAAATTATCTTCTTTTCGTAATCAAATTCATAGATAATGCGATATCTTGAGACTCTTAGTTTGTATTTCCCCTTTAATTCTTTTCGGAGTGGCGCACCGATTTTGGGGTTATTGCCAAGTTTTTTTAATGCTTGAATAACTGCATTTTTGTATCTGGAATCAAGTGATTTTAGTTGTTTTTCAGCCTCATGGGTAAGCAAGACCTGATGCATTTAGGAGAGTTCAAGATTTTTCAGAACATCTTCGAGAGGCTTGACTCTGCCTGCTTTAATGTCTTTTTCACCTCGGGCAATAGATGCCATTGTGACAGGATTTGAAAGAATTTCCAATGTATCGATTAAAGCATCATATTCTTCTTTGCTCATAAGTACTGCCTCTGGTTTGCCATTTCTTGTTATGGTAAACCTTGCAAACATCTTGCTGGTCTCGTCAATAAGTTCGGCAAATTTATTTCTTGCTTCAGTTAAGGGAAGTACTGCATTCATGTTGGGTATATTGTACAGAATTCTGGCGCATGTGTCAAGCGATCGATTAAGCCTAGTGAATGGAGTAAAATTCTTTGATATGTAAAAGAAGATTAGTGCTAATTTAGCAGAAGTATTTAATTTGTAAACTTGTTTTTCTACCTTAAGTTTGGCTATTCTTAGTAAAGTGGTTTTTTATTTAATTCTCTTTTTTATATTGGGAAGTGTGGTAGGCAGTTTTTTAAATGTAGTTGTTGATAGGGTAACTATAGGAGAAAGCATAATGGGCAGGTCGTACTGTGACTATTGTCGAGTTAAACTTTCGTCTATAGACTTGGTTCCAATTGTGAGCTTTGCAACGCTAGGTGCCAAATGTCGGCATTGCAATAAACAGTTATCATGGCAATATCCAATTGTGGAAACAATAACGGCCACGCTTTTTGCTCTGGCTTTTTGGGTATTGGTGCAAGGTGGCGGACTTAGCATTGTTACCCTATTATTTTGGTTACTTCTGCTTTCTGTTTCTGTAGTTGTTGCGGTTGTAGATTTTAAGTTCCAACTTATCCCAACTAGTTTTGTATACGCAGCTTCTTTTGTTTCGCTTTTTTATAACTATTTTGTTTTGCCTTCCCCTATTTTTGTAGATCACTTACTTGCAGCATTTGGTGTTGCAGCATTCTTTTTATTGATTGTTTTGGTAACACGAGGACGCGGAATGGGACAAGGAGATATTGTGCTGGTGTTTTTAATAGGAATGGTTTTGGGAATAGAGGCGACAGTTGCGGCAATGTTTTTGGCATTTTTGACAGGAGCTGTTATTTCTGTACTATTGATCTTGGCTGGTCGAAAAAAATTTGGAAATACAGTGCCATTTGCGCCTTTTTTAATATTTGGATTTATCTTTTGTTTGTATTGGGGTAAGGATCTTTTAGGTTGGTACTTTAAAGTGTTATATTAGATGTATGACTGCCCAGGGAGTTCATGGTTTATGGTTCATGGTTCGTAGACGTGGAAAAACTATCAACTACGAACTATTAACTACTAACAAGCCCTTCGATTCCGCTCAGGACAAGCGCCAAGGGCGCTCAGGTTTCTCATTAATTGAGCTTATGATTGTAATTTCGCTTTTTGCGATCATTACAATTGTGGCAACAATTTCTTACATATCTTTTGAAGGAGGCCAAAGATTAAAAAATGGGGCTCTGCAGATTAAAAGTGATTTGCGCCAGGCGCAAATAAACGCGCAATCCGGAGATAAAGGTGCTGGTAGTTGTGCTGCAATAAATTCTTTGGCCGGTTGGTATATAAAGTTTAATTCTGGTCCTACGATTAATTCCTATACAATTGCTGGAGATTGTCTTGATACTAGCAATAACGAAACTTCATTTGTACCAACCATATATACCCTACCTCAGGGTGTGACGATTTCTGCTATAAGTTATGGAGCTATTGCTGCTCCTTCTCCAACACCAATAGCAGTTGGATCGGACGCGAGTATTTTTTTTAGGCCTTTAAACTACATTGTTTCGTTTCATGGCTCGGCTGCGACAGCACCGTCACCCACTCCATATATAGGGAATATAGATTTTTTTAATGCAGCCGGAGCTTTGGATCATACATTAAGCGGAGCGGAGTTCGTAATTACCTTGGATTTATCTGGTGAAACGTATAAAGTTAAAATTAATTCGTCGGGGCAAGTGTCTGAAAGTAAAACATGAAATTGACTAGAAATTTGATGCGGGGGCAATCTTTAATCGAAGTTTTGGTTGCTTTTGGGGTAGTGGTGATGGTGGGAATGGCACTGATTACGGCAAGTTTAGCGACTCAGCGGACTTCTATTTCGGCCAGAAATAAAAGCCAAGCAACAGAATTGGCTCAGCAATATTTAGAGCAAGTGAGAGTGATAAGGGATGTTAAGGGGTTTAGTGTTCCCGTTACCGGATGCAGAACCATAGATTACAGTACGAGTTCAAATCCTGCTTTGTGGGCAATTTCTAGTGGTGTTTGTACTGGCTTGGCACCAGCTGATGGTGAACAGGTTACTTTGAATAATATTATTTATTATCGTAAAGTAAACTTTTCTGTTATCACTACAAATTTATCAACTAAAGCTGTAGTAAAAGTGGATTGGAAGGAAGGGACGAATGATCGCAGCGTTAGCAACGAGACTATTATTTCCAAGTGGTGCGGGGGGGCAGTGTCGGTAGCTGGTTCTCCATGTCCATCTCCTTAATTTGATATACTGTAGGTAATGCCCTTCCATAACGTCTATCGTCTATCGTCTATCGTCTATCGCAGAAAAAAATTAGGCCATTTACTATTAACTATTAACGATCAACGTTTGAGGGGTTTTACGCTGATTGAGTTTTTGATTGTTATTGGGATTCTTTCTATTTCCATGGGTTCGGTGCTTTTGTTTTTAACTTCTACAATAAAAGGGACTAACCAGGCTAATATTACTGCGGAGGTAAAACAAAACGGGCAGGCTGTTTTGGAAGCTTTAGAAAGACAGTTAAGGTCTTCAACCGAGGTTGTTACATTGATTGATACTCAATTACCGTTACCTTATAATATTTCTGGAAATAACGGTATTCAATTAAAAAAAACTAGCGGTGAGTATGTTTATATAATTTGTGCAAATAAAGTATCTACAACTACTAATGGATCAATACGTATCGCTTCGAATACTACAGGTTCGCCACCAAATGCGTCAGCCGATTATCAAAGCCTGACAGCTGATACAGATCTTGTTTCCGGGGTTGATATAGATTGTACTGCAGGAACACCACCTCAACAAGCATTTCGGGTTGATACGGCGACATCTTCTGTTAATGTGGTAACGATTAGTTTTGCTGCAAATCAGGCAGTGAATGCTCCTTCCAGAGTAGATTTTAAAGCAAATGCTAAATTTCAAACTGTTATTTCGCTGAGGCAGTTTTGATCAGATAGCGATAAGTGATAAGCAATAAGGGGAAAGAGATAAGAGAAAAGAGGCTGGTTAGGTTTGAAAAGTATTGACAGTAGTGATTTGTAATGCGTAAACTGGAACTAGTGGGTTGTTTAAAAATGAAGAAAAAGAAAGGTCAGATTTTAGTGGTTGTGCTTTTGGTAGTGGTTGTTTCTTTGGCCATCGGACTTTCGGTGGCATCGCGCAATTTAACTAACCTTAAGGGTTCGACGCAGGCGGAACAATCACAAAGGGCCTTTACGGCTGCAGAAGGCGGTGTGGAAAATACACTGTCAAAGCTGAATGCAGTTGCTTCATTTATCCAGAGCACTTCAACCGTAGGTACATTAACAGTTTCAGATTGTACAAAAACGGCTACAATTGGAGACCCGGCAACTTGCGGTTTGGGTAACACACCTACTGGATTAGATACTTCAAGCAGTAAAGTAGTTGTAACGGCTAATAATGCTTATGAAAGGGTTGTTGAAACTGGTGATGTTGCTCAGGTGAATTTGCAAGGTATAGCTGCAAATTCAAAATTTAAAGTTAAATGGGCTAAAAAAGCAAATGCAAATGAGGTAAGTCCTAATAAAGCCACATTAGAGTTTACTTTTGTTTGTGGTAATGATAATACGGCAACCTGTATTACAACTTCTAAGGGTTTATTATCGTATGGTCAGCATAGGGAAGCGATAACTGTTGATACAATTAGTTCGCAAAGTGGTGGGTTTATTCAATGTGGGAATGATACCCTGCCTTTTATGGATACGGATTCAACTGATGCAGATTTTTATTGCTCTGTTGTATTTACCCTTCCAGCTGCAAATGCACAGATTTTAAGAATTAAGCCGTTCTGGAACGGGACGACTATAAATGTTTCAAGTGTAAGCGGCACTGCTTTACCTGTTCAGACCTATGATATTACTTCGACGGCGACAACGGATAATGGTTTGACAAGAAAGGTGCAGGTAAGCCGGGATGCTTTGCCTCAACTGCCGGCGATATTTGATTATGTGCTGTATTCGGGGGGAGATATTATTAAGTAGTTAGTAGTTGGTGGTTAGTAGAAAGTAGAAAGTATTAGGTATTAAGTATAAGAAATAATTGCAATTAACCATGAACTACGAACCATTAACTATGAACCAATATTATGAATAATAAAACTAAATTGATTTTGACGGCAATTGGGCTTGCGGCAATTATTGTGCCGGCGATTTTACTATTTGTTCTGACTTCTAAAAAAACAGATCCTGGTAGTTTGAATGTAAATTCCGGAAGTAGGCAAATAAATAAGGCCAATATAGACAAACAGATAAATAGCAATATGCCGGCTCAACCAGCGGTGACTCCAACATTGGTGCCAACGGCTATGCCAACAGTTTCGCCAACACCAAAAGCAAGTCCTATAACGAAGATTATAGAAAGTACGCCTTCTTCGCAATAAAATTATGGCTGCCCATGCTTTTGGACTAGATATAGGCAGATCTTTTATAAAAATTGCACAAATAAAAGATCAAGGGAAAACCAAATTATTAACAGCTGCGGGCAGTGCCCTTACACCTTCCGGAGGTTTGCAGACAGATTCACCAGATGAGTTAAAACGTATTTCTGAGGCGATAAAGGCTTGTGTTCGGGCTTCGCGGCTAGAAGGTGGTAAATGTAACGTTTCGATAATGGAATCACAGGCTGTGACCAGACTAGTAACAATGCCTAATTTAACGGATAAGGAATTGTCTGCTGCTATTAACTGGGAAGCCGACAAGTATATTCCACTTCCGATAAAGGATGTTAATTTACAATATAAAGTTGTTTCTAGGTTTGGTGCTGGCAGCGAGCAAGGCGGGAAAATGGAAGTGCTTTTAGTGGCTGCACCTAAGCGTGTTGTCGATAAATATGTAGAGATTGTTAAAAATGCTGGTCTTGAGCTAAATTCTATCGAGACAGAATCTGCTGCGTTGGCACGTGCGCTTTCGCGAGGTGTTGAACCTTCTCTTATTGTAGTTTCTTTTGGGTCCGGATCAACAGAACTTGTGGCGATAAAAGAAGGTAATGTGATTTTTACTAGATCAATTGCAACAGGCGGAGGAACATTGACTAAGGCGGTTATGGCAGAATTTGATCTTCCTCAAAACCAGGCGGAGGAATATAAGCATACGTACGGTATTATGGAAAATCAACTTGGCGGGAAAATTGCAAATGTTTTAAGACCAATACTTGACGTTATTGTCGGTGAAATATTGAAAACATTAGAATTTTCAAAAAATCATATTCCGGAAAGTCAACTTTCTCGAATAGTTGTTTGCGGAGGCGGTTCTTATATGCCTGGAGTTTCTGAATATTTAACAGAGAAAACGAGTTTGGAAGTCTCGCTTGCGGATCCGTGGGATATCTTTAGTAAAGAGGGTTTAATTTTAAAAATGCCCGGACAAGGTGCGTTTTATGCAACTGCGACAGGATTAACCTTGAGACCTTAACAAAGATTTAGGTTTATTGCTGGATTTGGGCTTGTTTGGATGATTAAACTTTGATACGCTGGAAATGTAACGTAAATTTAGACTGTCTATGACCGAAATAAATTTGATGCCGACAGAGGGTAAATCTTCTGAAGGTTTAAAGAACGCACAAAACAAAATAACAATAGTTTCTGTTTTTGTGTTGGTTGTGGTGGCTGTTGCAACAGTTGCGACTTTGATCTTGTTTACTTCTCTAAAAAATGAAGAAGTAAAGCAAAAAAAGAGGGTTAGTGAGGCGTCTACTAAGGTAAGCAGTTATCAAACATCAGAGGAATTATTGACTGTGGTTGGTAAAAAAGCCGAAATTGCAGACAAAGCGCTTTCTTCGCGTTTAAGATATACGGACATAATAAACAAGGTGGCGACATTGATGCCGACAAACGTTTATTTTGGAGATCTTAAAATAGATGGCAACAAGATGAGTACTTCTGCCAAGGCAAAAACGTCTGCTGATGTGGCAAAGCTTGTTTCCAACTTCGTTTCTTCTGATGAAGGTAAAAAGCTTTTTTCTTCGGTGACCATAGATTCACTCGCTTCTGTTTCTGACCCTACAACAAATCAATTAGTGTATTCCTTTTCTGTTTCCATGCAGGTTATGGATGCAAAAACTTCCGGAGAGGAAATAAAGAATTAATATGAATTTATCATCACTTACGGCCGCTACCAAGGCTGAAAAAGGAGTAGACTTTGGAAAAATAGTTATGTTTGGTCCGCCGATTGCTTCGATTGCAGTTTCGGTGCTGATCGTAATTTTTATAGTATGGCCGAGATTTAGTGATGTGATGACTTTACAAAAATCCAATATAACACTAACGGAGAATGCTGATAAGCTAGAGAAAAAAGTGACGCTTCTTTCTTCTTTGGATGAATCTAAACTTAAATCCCAGCTTATAGCGTCAGTTAAACTTATCCCGTCAGATAAAGAAATCTTTAACTTTATTGGACAAATCGAACAAATGCGAAATTCTTCCGGTGTGGCAATTACTAATTTAAGTGTTGGGTCTGTTGGTCAATTTGGTTCCGGAAAAGTGGATGCTTCCGGTAGTGCGCCTGCTCCACCTCCACCTGGTGCAGGAGATATTTCTATTACCGGTGCTAACGAAGTACAGATGAAATTGAGTATTACAAGTGATTATAGATCGGTTATGCAATTTTTAAATAGTGTTTATGCTCTTCCAAGAGTTGTATTGATTAAAGATCTTTCGTTATCAAGTGCCCAGTCGCAAATATCCTCTTCAATGACAATAAACGCTTTGTGGGCCCAGCTACCGACCGAACTTGCTTCTATAGAAGCGCCGCTGTCAGTACTGACCAAAAATCAGGAAACTATTATTGAAAATGTTGAGATTACGGGTAGTAGTTCGAATGTTAGTAATGTTGTTCCAGATGTTCAAACAGGCAGAAATGACCTTTTTACTCCTTTTCAGTAGACAATAGATCAGGGCGGAATTTTTTTGTTCTTTTGGTGCTTTGTAATTTTCTCCAGTTTTCTATTTCTTTATGGTTTCCTCCAAGAAGTATTTTAGGAACTTTTATGCCTTTAAAATTTTCGGGCCGGGTATATTGAGGATACTCGAGTATAGTCGATAGTCGATAGTCGATAGTCGATAGTTTTGATAAGGATTCTTCTTTGGTACATTCTGGG
>CAYHKI010000044.1:0-7840 GCA_964357165.1 uncultured Gammaproteobacteria bacterium
AAATACTATGCGTAAATATCAACTGATTAAGAAAGAATTAAAAAGCAAACAAGAGCTTTTAGAGTGTGCAAGGCAGTTAGGCGTGGTTGGTGATGCAACAAGGCTAAAAATTTGTTACCTTCTCTGTCGTTATCCTGAATTAAATGTTTCTGAAATGGCAGAGATTTTAGATGTTTCCGTCTCTGTAGTTTCCCATAGTGTCAAAAAACTATTCGATCTCCAATTAGTGCAGAGAAGAAAAGAGGCTCAGACAGTCCATTATTCCCTCGCTGATAATGATTTTACTAAAACACTAAAAGATTTCATTGCATAACTTTATGCAAAACAAGAAGATTTTAATACTAGGTGTAATTTTGCTAGTAGGACTGGCATTCTTTTTCGGTAGCAGAATAAATTCTGTGTCCACGAACAATCAGGAAACTTCGGCTGTATCAGAAAATACTTCTCCTAATAGTTCTTCTGCCTCAACAATTATTGGTAAACAAGCGCCAGATTTTAGCCTCACTACCCTTGATGGACAACCATTTAAGTTAGCTGATAAGAAAGGTAAGACTGTAATTCTGTTTGGTATGGCTGGGTGGTGTGGAACCTGTATTCCAGAAGGAAGGGCGTTAACGCAAATAAAGAAAGAATATGCTGATAAGGGAGTTGAGGTTATTGGAGTTGCCTTTACCAAGGGCGACAATGAAGATTTCTTAAAAGAGTTTAGAGAGCTTGGAACAATTGATATTCCTTTGGCTCTAGACACAGACAATCTAGCTTCTAAATATCGGCTTGTTAAGCTAGAGACTACCTACATTATCAATAAGCGGGGCATAATTACCTATAAAGACGAGCAATTTACCCCTTACGAAGATTATAAGAAAGAGTTAGATAAAATCTTATGAAAACGAAGAAGGAACACATTACAGGCATTCCAGCTATGCTAGCTGTTGTATTAGGCGTATTATGTCCACTTTGTTTTATTGCTCCACTACTATTTGCAGCAGGATTTGGATCAATACTGATTACGGTAATTACGTGGCTAAAACCCTTACTGATTGTCGTTATTCTCACCGCATTGGTAGGGTTTAGCCTGTCGTTTAAGATTCACAAAAACTTCCTGCCTATCGTTTTGACGCTTATTGCAGGTGGCTCAATGTATTACGGAAACTATATTAGCTATAATCCCAATTTAACTTACTTTGGGGGATTTCTTTTGATAAGCGCGTTAAGTTTAGACTGGTGGTTCAGGAAAAAAGCTCATATTGACTGCCTGGAATGTAAGGTTAATCTCCAGCACCACGATAAAGGAACCGAATATGGATGAGTATGACTTGATTATTATAGGTGGCGGAGCTGGAGCTTTTTCCGCAGCTATTAAAGCGAATGAATTGAAAGCAAAAACTGCAATGGTTAATGCTGGACTTCCTCTGGGTGGCACTTGTGTTAATGTGGGTTGTGTTCCATCTAAAACACTCCTTTGGGCGGGAGAGGTAATGCATCTTGCCAAAAGTCATAACATTCCGGGCATTGACATAGAGGTTAAAAGTTTTGATTTTGCCACAATTGTTCAACACGAGCTTGATCTTGTAGCCAAATTAAGAGCCGAAAAGTATGAGGAAGTCTTAAATGGACTGGTGAATGTTACTCACATGGAGGGAAAAGCTACTTTTATTTCCCCCAATGAATTAGAAGTTAATCCTTCGGCAAACTCAGGACAAGCTGGGCAAAAATATCAGGCTAAAAAATTCATTATTGCTGCTGGCTCAACTGCAACTGTGCCCCCTATTGAGGGTATTAAGAAAGTAGGTTATTTAACTCATATTGAGGCTTTACAAATTAAGAATCAGCCCAAAGAACTTATTGTGGTTGGTGCCGGCCCTTTAGGGCTTGAGTTTGCTCAGATATATGCCCGCTTTGGCACAAAAGTAACTATCCTACAGAGAAATGTCTCTATCTTCCCTCCAGCAGAAAGAGAACTAACTGATCGTTTTGCTGAAATACTTACCAAAGAGGGTATAACTATTAAAACAAATGTCCAAGTAAAAAGTGCCAGAAAAGAAGGCAATAAAAAGGTTCTTGCTTATATGATTCAAGGTAAGCAAGAAGAAGTATCAGCAGATGAGATTTTGCTTGCAACAGGTAAAACTCCTAATACCCAAGGCTTAGGTCTTGATAAGATAGGTGTAGAGGTTGATGAGAAGCAAGCTATTAAGGTAAATCCCCAATACCAAACTTCCCAACCTCATATTTATGCGGTAGGTGATGTAATAAATCTACCCATAAGGCAAGAACCAACAGCAGGCAGAGAAGGCACTTTAGCAGCAGAAAATGCTTTAAATAACTCCAAGAATAGCATTGACTATACAACTGTTCCTTGGACTATCTTTACTGACCCGCAACTTGCAGGAGTGGGATTCACAGAAGATGAGCAGATGGAAAAATTAGGAGTATGTGCCTGTAGAACTGTTGCCTTTACAAATATTCCCAAAGCACTAATCATCAACCGCACAGAGGGACTTATTAAAATGGCCATTCACCCAGAAACTTCACAAATTATGGGTGTCCATATTCTTGCACCAAACGCAGGTGATTTAATCGCCCAAGCAATGATTTTAGTTAAAAACAAGAACACCACAGATGATGTAATAAATTCTCTACCAATGTTTCCTACACTTTCTGAAGCAATTAAAATCGCTGCCTTATCATTTACAAAAGATATAAGCAAATTAAGCTGCTGTGTTTAATAATCAGGTCAAAACCCCAATTCTTCTTTGACCAGAATCAAGGTGATTCTTTCCGGCATTACCTCTTTATTTATTATTAGTATTTTACTTACTCCACTATGCATTCCGTAAGCCTTTTGAGCCCGCTTGTCTTCTAAAGGGAAAGTGTGCGTATATATGCGCTCCATACCCTCATCAGTATCTTTAACAATTTTTTGCGCTCCGGCAACAAAAATCACTTTTCCTCCTGCATATGCCTCTGCTGATAACTGGCTACCTGAGTTGGAAGCAATAAGTAAATGTCCATCTTGGGTTACGGCATGGACACTGGAAACTACCCAGTCGGGTGCCGCACCAAGTCTGGCCATTTCTCTTGCCTGAGTGTTCCTGTCCATAGCAAAGAGCTTAGGCCGAACAGCGTTGTATTTTTCAGATTCATTAATCACTTTATCCAAACCAATAGATTCTAGTGTCATGGACGTCATAGTAAATACCTCAGCATTTTCCGGAAGCATACCAATTACCTTAATCTTTGCCTGCTTGCCGTTTTCTACGACAATAGTTTTGATACCATTAGCCTCAAGAGATTTTAAGGTTTTTTTAATTTCCTCATCTGTTGCAAGCTTTGTCCAATTTTTCATTATTTCACCTCCATTCCTTGAAGATAAATTCCATTTTTTTCTAACAGTTTTTGATTAAGTGAGTAAAAATGATTTGCTCCTGTCTTTTGGACATTAATAATTCCCGTATCAATCAGTTGTGAGAAATGATGTGACATAGTAGGTTGTGAAAGAGTAAAGTGTTTTTGAATGTCCTGGCAAGACAATTCTCCCTTTTTAAGAAGTAGCTTAATAACTGAAAGCCTAACCTCATTGCCTAAAGCTTTAAATATTTCCTCCGTATCTTTAGTCATAATGATATTTTAATTGATTTATTTAAATATTTCAATAAATATATCAAAGATAAACTATTAAGTTAATAATTCAATTTTATGGAAGAAGTTTTTAGCGTGAAAGCGTTGGAATAATCAGCACCTTAATCGTCATCATCCTTATCATCATCTGAATCATTACTACCACCCGAGCCACTCCCACTATTACTACCAGAGTTCGAGCCAGATTTTCCACTACCTGAATTGCTATTTGAAGAACCAGATTTGTCATCATCATCATCATCATCATCCACATCCTCATCTTCATCTTCATCTTCATCCTCATCTGAATTATTCAATAGTCCGTCATCTTCCAAATCATCAAGGTCATCGTCAACCAACTTAGCGGATTCACTTGCTTCTTTCTCAAAGAGTTTAATTTTTGCCCTTACTTCACCATCATCAATCTTTATTTCAACTTTGCGGACTAATCCTTGATGCGTCGCAAGAAGTGCCTGTAGTTCTGTCAATAATGCTTGTAGATCAGTAGATTGCAGCTTAATTTTATTTTCCTTAAACTTTATTTCAACATTGCTTACTGCAGCAGTTGCGTTACTGAGTGCTTGTTGCACTTCTGGGACAGCAGGATCGACAGGATTATTGTTATTAGCAAGTGTTTGGAGTTCGTCGAGTCGTTCTCCTGCAATCTCTAAGCGAATTTTTGCTTTTTCTTCATCGCCAGGCGTAAAAGTAACTCGCACTTCTTCAACTGCCTTATCAAGTCCAAATAGCGCATCTCCAGGATTACTATTGTTTGAAGCAGTGACAGTTCCAACACCTGTAATTCCTATAGCAGCAAAAATGAGAAGAATAATGGCAGGTACAAAACCTCGTTGCTTGGAGAGCATATTTTTCATATCAATCTATAATCTATCGTGACAAATTTTTAGGCGATTGTCAAGAGTGATTCAGCTGCCACAAGCTAACAAATTATTTCAATAAGTTCCTGCACAGTTAACCAGTGCCAGCTTTTAAGGTAATTATGCTGTTTGGTAATTTACAGCAGGTTGATACTGCTGAAAAATAATCTGCCAATCCTTGAGGGTTTGGATAAATTCCTCTATAATTGGGTTCGTGAGAACCAAATCGTGGTTCACTATAAAATGCGGCTTTCAAAATTACTTCTAATAACAACAATAGTCTCGATCCTTTCAGGTCAATTAATCAGATTAAATTTAGCATCAAGCGTACTAACATTAACAGACATATTTATGGCTACAACTATAGTGGTGTTTATTGCCCAATCTCATCTTACCAAAAAATACTTAAAAATTCCTAAAAGTATATTTACACCAACTGTTTTATTTATTTTATCTGCTCTAGCCTCAACTATTCTTGCTATTAACTATTTCACAACTAGCCAGATTATAATTGCCCTTTCATTTTTATTAAGATTCTCTGCATATTTTATTCTGTCAGTTATAACTTATAACCTAGTAAAACGAGAGCAAATATTTAGTTATTTGAATTTTCTTCTTTGGCTTGGCTTTATATTTTCTGCACTGGGAATAATTCAATTAATATTTTACCCAGACCTTTCGCCTTTGCAGATTTTTGGCTGGGACCCGCATCAAAAGCGACTCGTCGCAACAACCTTAGATCCAAATTACACTGGCGGTATACTTGCTATTTTTGTTTCTATTGCCACGTCTCTCTACCTTTTTAAAAACAAAATTATTTATCTTTTATTAACTATTTTTTTCATCTTCGCACTTTTTTTGACGTTTTCAAGAAGTGCATATCTTGCCTTACTTATATCTATGTTTGTAGTTGGTTTAATAAAATCACCAAAAGTTATTCTTGTCATCATTTCAGTTTTTATTTTAGCCTTTTTTTCAATAACACAGGTTAAAGATAGAATAATGGGGGCGTTTGCCGTGGACGATACTGCTAGCGCCAGAATAGAAAGTTGGCAAAAAGCTATAGTAATCGCCAAAGACAATCCATTTTTCGGGGTCGGTTTTAATACTTATAGATTTGCACAGGTAAAATACAACTTTTTCACACAAGAAGATCCTTTGGGTGGTCATTCCGGCGCAGGATCAGATTCTAGTTTTTTATTCGTTGCCGCAACTACTGGTATTTTTGGTTTGCTTTTTTTCGTAATTTTCAATTTAGCAATTTTTAAAAATTTTGCCCAAGGCTCTCGTGAAAACTATCTCAAACTCGCTTCTTTTGCATCATTCGCAGGACTTATTTTGCACACTCAATTCGTCAACTCATTTTTCTTTCCTCAAACAATGTTACTGCTTTGGTTTATAGTCGGTTTGAATTTAGTTTATGATAATTAAAATATTCCTATTCTGGCGCATTGGGTTGTTTGTAATAACCTTCTTAGGAAGCAAAATCTTTCCACTTATGGCAAATGGAGGAATTGGAGCTATAGGGGCAGGTAAAAGCTTTGACTTTTTAGCCTCATGGGCTCAGTGGGACGGGGGACATTATTACCACATTGCACAATCAGGCTATTTTGGCCCAAACGAATACGCATTCTTTCCCCTTTACCCTGCGCTTATCAAAACAGCAAGTTTATTCACCTTTGGTGACACTCTTTTTGCAGGACTACTGATTTCAAATATATTTTTTGCAGTTTTCCTTTATGTTTTTTACAACTTGACCTCAGAATTACACAACAAAAAAACAGCTTATACAGCAACCATTACATTAATGTTGTTTCCAACAACCTATTTTGCAGTTGCCCTTTATTCAGAAGGATTATTTTTACTAATTATTGCTCTCTTCTTCACACAACTTCTGAAGAAAAAATATCTATATGCAGCCCTTTTTATAGGTGCCGCATCCATGACACGTCTTGTTGGAATTACACTTTCTCTATCACTCGCACTGGAACTTTTAAAAGAAACCAGTTTGAACTTGAAAAAGATCGCAGGCAAGTTATTAATCATTCTTATCTCTCTTGTACCCTTATTAACTTACTGCGCATATCTTTGGAGCAAGTTCAAAGATCCTTTCTACTTTATAACCGTAGAGTCAACTTGGCACAGGCAGCTCACAAATCCCATAAAAACCATATATGAATATGTTTCAACATTTCAAAATAATAAACCATTCAATGATAATTTTGATGTTTTCCTAACACTTTTTTTCTTAGTTGTGCTCATACTCGGCCGCAAAAAAATAACCGCACCGATCTGGATTTTTAGTGCTTTAGCAATACTAATACCAGCTTCAACAGGCACTCTAACTAGTATGCCTAGGTACCTGCTCGCCTCAGTTGGAACTTTTATAATATTAGGAAATTACCTAGAAGCAAAAAAGATAAAATACATAGTCTGGTTTATCTCGCTATTATCGCAAATTGCACTAGCGATAATGTTTATAAATGGCCACTGGACGGCTTAAGCATGACTATTTTCTAAATACAACTTTCACTGTTACAATTTTTGTGTTGCCAGCCTCGTCAACAGCTTTAATCTCTAAGTTGTTTTCACCTTCCACCAAGGGGATTGTCACATCAAATTTACCCTCGACAGAAACATTTGCCAAAAATCCGTTAGCAAAAACTTGTGCGTCCTTCTGTGATGTCCCTTCGACTTTGATTCTGTTATTCCCAGAAAATTCTTGACTATCAAATGGAGCAGTAATTTCTAATTTTGGTTCAGTACTACTATATATAATCTTAGCCGTCTCAGAAAAATCACTCTCACCACTATTGGTATCGAATGCTTTAGCACTGATATCGTTTTCGCCCTCACTAAGTTTTAAATTTTCGTACTTAAAACGACCCGAATCCACGCTTGTTTCACCAGTTTTTTGACCGTCATTATAAATTTCAACACGCACGGAGTTACTAGAAAAACCGGTGACAGTAATTGTGGAACTATTGGTAAATTTTGGTAAAGTATCAATTATCGGTATCTGAGGAACAATTGTAGATGAATTTACATCTTGTTTATTATTCCCAAACACAGAATCCATCAAATCCGCAAATTTACCTAAAAAGGGGATACCTGTTGTGAAAAATAAAACAATAATTAACAAACTTATAACAGAAAGAACAAAGATCCTTTTAATGACATCCTTTTCTTCTCTGCCGGCAAGCCTTTGGATTCTGTTTATTTTACGCATAACTTACATCCATAATTTTATCACTTTTACATTTATTCTGAGCCGAAGGTGAGAATCGGACTCACGACCTACTGTTTACGAAACAGTTGCTCTGCCACTGAGCTACTTCGGC
>CAYHKI010000045.1:0-7682 GCA_964357165.1 uncultured Gammaproteobacteria bacterium
TTTTCGTAAAGGTTGGCAACGCCGAGCTTTTTTTCGACTTTAGAAATACCACCTTCTGTTAAGTTGGCTGTTTTTAATTTTTCGTCGATAACGTAATCGGTATCGCCAGACAATTCGTTTACTAATTTGGAAAATTGGAAATATTTATCGGTGGCGTCTCCGGAGGCTGCTGAGATTATAAGCGGAGTTCTGGCTTCGTCTATTAGAATTGAGTCCGCTTCGTCGACAATGGCATAAAAGTGTCCGCGGGAAGCAGCATCTTTTAGCGACCAAACCATGTTGTCGCGCAAATAATCAAAACCGAATTCGTTGTTAGTGCCATAGGTAATATCGGCGTTGTATGCTTCTTTTTTGTCTACCGGTTTTAAGTGTCTTAGGCGCCAATCCGTTTGGGTTTTGTCTTCGAACTTAGGATCATAAACAAAAGCTTTGTCCTGCATAAGACAGCCGGCTGAAATGCCAAGTGCAGAGTATATTGGCCCCATCCAACCAAGACCAACGCGGGCCAGATAATCGTTGACAGTTGCTAGGTGAACTCCTTTATTGCTAATTGAGTTTAAGTAGAGGGGGAGTGAGGCTGTGAGGGTTTTGCCTTCACCTGTTTTTTGTTCGGCAATTTTGCCCTGGTGCAGGACAATTCCGCCGGTTAGCTGCACGTCGTAGTGCCTTAAATTTAAAGTCCTTTTACCGGCTTCCCGAACGGCTGCAAAAGCTTCGGGAAGCAAATCATCAAGTGTCTCCCCTTTTTCAAGGCGGAGTTTAAATTCTGCAGTTTTTGCCTTTAATTTTTCGTCGGTTAGCTTTTCGAACTTGTTTTCAAGCGCGTTAATTTGGGTAATTACAGGTTGTATTTTGTTAACCTGTTTTTCGTTTGAATCTAAAAATTTGTTTAATATTCCAAACATAATACTTTTTTTCTATTTTACCCTGGTTTTTGCCCTTGAGAGTATTTGTGCCCACAGAGTTTTTGTTGACCTACCATGTTCGTGAGATATTTTATGGATTTTTGGTGAAAGCCTTTTTAGCCGGTTTCTCTTTTTGATATTTTCAATATCTTCATCGAGCAGTAAAAACATGGTAATAAATTATATCTTATGCCGGTATTTTGTTAAAGTTTGTGTATTTTTGAAGGATCTTAGGCACAAGGATTGATCCGTCCTTTTGTTGGTAGTTTTCGATGATGGCAATCAGCATTCTACCGACGGCAACAGCCGTGCCGTTTAAGATGGCAACATATCCTGATTCTTTTGGTGTTTTGTATTTGATATTGAGACGTCGGGACTGAAAATCACCGCAAGTTGATATTGAATGTGTTTCTCTGTATCTGTTTTGAGAAGGCATGAATATCTCGATGTCGTATTTTCTGGACGCCGGGAATCCGAGATCGCCACTGCAGATATCAATAATTTGGTAAGGCAAATCAAGACCTGAAACAATTTTCTGGGCAAGTGTCAGTAAATGTTGAAGTTCTTTGTCTTCTTCTTGCGGTAGGACGAATGAGACCATTTCGATTTTGTCGAACTGATGAACGCGAAAAATACCGCGGGTGTCTTTGCCGTAAGAACCTGCCTCTTTTCGGAAGGCGGTAGAAAAAGCCGCGTATCTTTTGGGTAAATCGGAGCCTTCGAAAGTTTCGTCCATATGCATCGGAACAATTGAGTGTTCGGCAGTGCCGACTAAATACTGATCATCGACCTTGTAGCCCTCACCGTTTTCGTATTCGGGATAGCCTAAACCAGCGACAGCTTTTTTACTGACCAAAACCGGCGGAATAATTGCCGTGAATCCTTCCTTATTTAATATGTCGAAAACGTAATTGATGAGTGCAAACTCCAGGGATACCAATTCATTCTTAAGATATGCAAATCTTGTACCTGAGATTTTACTGGCACGTTCTGTGTCTATAAGACCAAGAGATAAGCCCAGATCGAGGTGGTCTTTTGGGGTGAAGCTGAATTTAGGTTTTTCGCCGACCGTTTTTTTAACCTTGTTTTCGGAATCGTCCCGACCGACCGGAACATCGTCTTTGGCCAGATTGGGTACTTGGCGGATAAGGGTGTAATATTCTTCCTGTAGTTTTTCGAGTTTGTTTTCCTTTTCCTTGAGTTCTGATTTCAAGGCCTGTAATTTCAAGGCCTGGCCTTGGGATTGATTTCTTGCTTCTGCGGCTTGTTTGCGGTTGGATCTAATTTGATCGACTTCTTCGATAAATTTTCTGCGATCTTCGTCTACTTTAAGAAGTTTTTCGATATCTATGTCGTAGCCTTTTTGTTTGGATTTTTCGGCTACTAATTTTGCGTTTTCGCGAATGAATTTAATGTCAAGCATAAACCTCTCCACCTGTCATTCCAGCTTGTCTGGAATCATTTACTAATCCAGGGTAAAGATCTTGTAAGTTTGGATTGAGTTTTTTAACAAGATCAAGTTTTTGTGCTCTGGTCATATTCTTAATTTGCTTTTCTCTGATGATAGCCTCCAACTGACCTTCTACAACTTCAAAGTAGATAAGTTTGTGCAGGTGATATTTTTTTGTAAAACCTTCGACCAATTCATTCTTATGCTGGTAAATTCTTTTTACTAGATCACTCGTGACTCCTATATAGAGGGTTGGCCTGCCATTTGCCATGATGTATGTGTACATTTGTTTAATCATAGATTCTGGTCTCCTCGTTTCATTCGTCGCCAGAATGACAAAGAGGAAAGAGTGAATTTAATGTCTAACATTTTTTATTTTTTGGCTTTTGGTTTTAAAGTTGGAAACAGGATTACGTCTGAGATTGTTTGAGCATCTGTCATTACCATTACCCACCTGTCGATGCCGGGACCAATGCCGGATGTTGGCGGCATGGCATATTCTAAGGCCTCTATGAAATCCTCGTCTAAAATTTGCGCCTCCGGATTGCCAGCTTTGGCTTTTTCTTTTTCTTTTTCCCATGCATCTCTTAACTGCTCTGGATCATTCTGTTCGGAATAATTAGTTCCCATTTCCATTCCCCCGACATAAATATCGAAACTTTCTACAAAACGTGGATCGTCTGCTTTTCTTTTGGCCAGCGGGTAAAAATCGGCAGGATAATCGTAAACAAAGGTTGGCTGGATAAGCTGGCCGGTACATTTTTTCTCAAATATTTCCAAGAGTATTTCTCCGTCCGTCATATAATCCTGGATCGACACTCCAAGTTTCTTGGCAAGGTCTGTGGCTTTTTCCAGCGAGTCGATTTGATGAAAATTGACATTTGTGTACTTTTTAAAAAGGTCGACGAGTTTAATTCTTTTCCAGGGCCTTTTATATTCTATTTGGTGATTTTGATAAGGAAGCTTTGTTTTGCCAAAAACATTTTGGGCGGTATATTCGAACATTTCTTCTATAAGATTCATATTGTCGGTGTAATCCGCATAGGCCTCCATGGTTTCGAGCATCGTAAACTCTGGATTGTGATTTTTATCCATGCCCTCGTTTCTAAAAGTATGGCCCATTTCGAAAACTTTTTCGTAACCGCCGACGATTAACCTTTTGAGATATAGTTCGTTGGAAATCCGCAAATACATATCCATGCCAAGTGTGTTGTGGTGAGTCTTAAACGGCTTGGCGCGCGTACCGCCATAAAGAGATTGAAGAATAGGGCTTTCTACTTCTGTGTAGCCTTTTTGCTCTATTAAAAATTTGCGGATTGCATGGACAATTTTTGATCTGATGTCGAAGGTTTTTTTAACTTCTTTGTTTACCAAGAGATCCAAATAACGGCGGCGGTTTCTCTCTTCTACATCTTTAAGACCATACCAGGTAGACGGTAGGGGACGGATGGATTTTGTAAGAATAGAAAGCGAGTTGACGAAGATGGTTGTCTCCCCTGCTTTTGTTTTGTCGACACGGCCTGAAACCTGTACGAAATCACCGATATCGAGAAGTGTTAATAGTTCATTGTTTATGGTTGATAGTTTGTCTTTGGAGAAGAAGAGTTGGATTTTGCCGGATTCGTCTACCAAGTCCGCAAAAGATGACCCGCCATGACCCCGAAGACCCATAAGCCGACCTGCAGTCTGGACATTTTTGCCTGTTTGTTGGAGACAGTCGGCAATTGTGTTTTTTTTGGCCGATTTGGCAGGAAATGGATCAATTTTTAACTTCTTGATTTTCTCAAGTTTTAGAAGACGAATATTTTTTAGATTTTCTAATGGCTCCATGGCCTAAAGTATACGAGAAGTATCTGCTTAGAACAAGATGTCTTGGCTTTTCTTGGAACCTTTAATTGTTTTTTGTCTGTAAGATTTTTTCATAAATATTTTCGTCGAACATTTCATTTCTGAATTGCTGTACATCTGCCTCTGTGCCATCTTTTCCTAGACTAGTGACTTTGTTAGTGAGTGTGTGTATTGTTTTTCTTACTTCAGGAACGTCTTTCCACGTCAGACAACCATCCAATGCCTGAACTACACCATTATCCATACATGCTTTCAGAATAATTGCATGGGACGGCAGATAGTTGCCCATTTTTCCTGTCCGTTTATAGGTTTCATTTTGAAGGAAACCATTAGAAAAATGCGTCGCAAATGCTACTTCATGTTCTCGGTTATGAGTAAAAACCTGAGGAATATCAAAATATCCGTCTAGAGAAACGAGGTCGCAATTGAGCTCATTGAACCAGTTTTTGTGTGCACCAATTCTTTTTTCTATACCATTCGGAATCAGAGAATGGCCAATCTCATGACCTGTAACCATTCTTAAAATTCCAGTCCTAATTAACGGTTTTGGTATACCTGATCTCCTTCCAGAATGAATATATTTGTCGAATGCTTCCGATCTTGCATTGTAGAGATCGTCAAACGAAGGTTCAAATATTGTAAATTTAGAACCGATTTCTTTTCTAAGTTCAATTTGGCAGGGTAAACTATTTGCTGACCATGTTAGGTCTCCATCATCGTATCCGGCTTGACCAGACATAATTCTGGTCTTATCAACTCGTACTTTTACTTTTGGTTTCGTATTGCCAGTTTTAAGCGCCCAATTTTCTAAAAATGCGTCAACAAATAATTGTGATTCTTCTGTTGCTTCTCTATTCAACACACCAGTCCATGCTTCTGCGGCGTATTTTCTACCTAAAAATTTGTCCGTATAAGTATCGTAAAAGCCAATGACAATATCGATTAGTGGTTCATCATCTCTGGCGAGCCAAACTTTATCTGCCTCTTCCCAGTCACCTGATTGGAGAGCATGCACTTTGGCTCTAAGATAGTCTTTAAGTTTCTTATCCTTTGTAGCGTTTGTTGCATCTTTAAGAAGTCTCACCACATTTGTTGATTCAATGATTTTGGAATATGCCTGATGCATTGGGACTGTATCAAAATTACCATCAATAGTTTTTAAGACTACAGTATACGGTGAAAGTATTTTTGGATCGTGCTCTGAGGCTCTTATTATTTGGTTTTTTGTCGCACGAATCGGATAAAAATGCGCCCTTTCGTCCGAACCTTCTTGAATAGAGTAAACTTCTGCCCACCTTCTAACTGCACTAACAAGATAATCAAGAGCTTTTCTTTCGCTATCAGGTAAATCTGTAATTGCTTCAGACGGTGCAAATTCTCTAGTTAACAATCTTCTCCTAAAGCGTTCACCACTAATTGGCCCTGCAACCTCTTTTGAAGCAGAGGGGCTTATATTAGAATCATGATTAATGCGGCTAAATACTCTTTCTATTTGCATTTTTTAAATGTGTGTCATTCTACATCTTTTTAATGTAAATATCCAGCTAAATAGGTTCAATTTTTGAAAGTCTTGGTTCAAAAGCCGCTAGAACGTCTTGTGAAAGATATTTCGAGAGGAAGTCTTGTGCTTCATCGTGGGTTCCTTCCTCTAAAATATGCGTGAATATTGAGGATAAATTTTCCATTTCAAAAAACATTTTTGCAAAATTGGGCCAGGAGATTCCGTCTTTTTCCAAAAGTGCACCTTCTCTTTGCAAAAAATTATAAATCATGGCATCACCTTTTAAGTAAACATCACGAGAATTATTTTCTCTGGCAAAAACTAACTCAGAAAAAACCCAGCATATTCGCGCAATCATTATGGCTTCAAGCTCTTTTTGGTCTATTACACCTTTTAAAATTAAATATTTTGCGTGGTGGATTGAGCAGGCTGCAGCGCTTGCTTCATCAAATATTGGAAAAAGTTCGCGAAGCCGTGTTCTTGAATTTTTAAATCTATGTAAATGCTGAATAATTCCATTTAGCAAGACATGATAATAACAACCCTTACGAATTTGTTCTTTTGTGTATCTTTGCCTAAATTTTTTTTCAAATACGGCATTATATATGGGGTAAATTAATTTTTCGAATTTATAATTCAGGCTTGTTTCATAACCAAGTATGCGTGATCCATACTTTTCAACCGAATCGGAATCTGCAGGTAGGTGCTGCTGGGTAAAAAGTACTCTTCCCAGAAATCCTGAGAATATTATCGCATTTCTGACCTGCACTTCGGTTACCGTTGGAGATATTATTCTATTTTTGTTTGGGCTAATTGTGGAATAAAGAATATCTCTTATTTGTGTGGCTTTTTTTGATTTTTCGTGATCTATGATACAAACGCATCCTTGATAGGCTCTTTTTACAAAAAAGAGTTTGTCTAAATATCTTTCGAAAGGACCAATTATAATGTCAATGTTGCTATTTTTTACTTTCAACCAAGCTTCATCCGCCTGTGAATAAGAACCGCTGATCAGTGATTTGGCAACTACTTCAAGATAATTTTTAAAGCTTTTATTTTCGCAAATTTTTGCAGCTTTAGTTAATTTTAAATGAATGGGAAACAAAAGTTTTTGATACTCATCATGATAGTTTACTGCTACCAAATTATGGTTAATGTCTCTTTTTACGATTGTAAAAGGTGATAGTATTTTATGATTTTTTTTAAAAGCTTTTAGGATTTCATCCTTAACAGCGTCTCTTGGATAAAAATTTGCCCCGTTGTTAATATGATCTTCTTGAAGTCTATAAACCTCGTCTAAGTCTTTTACTGCACTTACCAAAATAGGCATTAGTCTTTTTTCGTTTTTTGATAAGGTTCGTAAAATTTCAGACTTTATTCTAAATGTCCTAATTGTTTTCATGGGATTATTTAATTTCTACAACTTTGTATGCTGCACGAACAATAGGTGTTACAACTTCGACAATTTCGCCGATTTTTGCACCTAAAAGGGCTGCGCCCACAGGAGATTCGTTGGAAATTTTCTTTTGCGCTGGATCTGATTCCATTGATCCTACGATTGTAAATTCCTCTTTTTGACCATCAACTTCTACCATTATTTTTGATCCTATAACGACGAAATCGGTAACCGGTTCTTGTTTGATGACTTGTGCGTTGGGTAAAACTTTCTCCAGCTGAGATATTCTAGCCTCAAGTAAGGATTGTTCTTCTTTGGCAGCATCGTATTCGGAATTTTCAACCAAATCCCCAAATTCCCTTGCCCTTCCGATTCTGTTGATGATTTGTGCGCGCTGAACTTTGACCAAATCTTCGTATTCGGACTGCAACTGTGCAAGCCCTTCTCTGGTTAGAAAAACTTTATTACCTGCGTGATGCATATTTGGACATTCAATTATAGTACATGCAGTCAAGCGGATCAAAAATTCGCATTGACTCATTTAAAATGACACCGTAGTACCATCGTTTACTCATGGGTAAT
>CAYHKI010000046.1:0-7625 GCA_964357165.1 uncultured Gammaproteobacteria bacterium
TTTAGCCCGAAAGCTTAATATCATGGCTACAGCTACCAACGCCGTCTATTACCATCGTAATCCAGATAATTACCCAGAAATTTGGCGTCAAGCAAGATGGCTTGGTAAAAATGAGTTTTTAACGAGAAATATCGTACGCAAGGTTTTCAACCTCGTTCGTTATTGCCCCCTTTTAGCTCCTATCAAAGGCGCTTACCACGCTAACAAATACGGGGAACCCTTATTTGTTCATTTCCAAATGGTCTACGACACTGCGGTGTTTGTCAGTGTCTTGAATTCTTTTTTTAACGAGCAAAAGAATAAATGACAAATAAACATTATTTTTATCTATCTTTAATTATCTTGGTCGGCTTGATTTTACGACTTATCAATCTAAACCAGTCACTCTGGCTAGATGAGGCGATCACCGCGTTGGCCGTTAAAAATTATTCATTAGTAGGGCTCATTACCAAATTTGTCCCCGGCGATTTTCATCCACCCTTATATTATTTGCTTTTAAAGTTTTGGTCCTCGTTACTTGGATTTTCAGAAGTATCTCTTCGAAGTTTATCAGTTGCCTTTGGAATTTTAACAGTGCCCGTGGTTTATTTGATTGGCAAGAGAATAGCCGATCATAGAGCTGGCCTTTTAGCGTCATTGTTTTTAGCAGTCAATCCTCTGGCAATCTATTATTCTCAAGAAGCGAGGATGTATACACTGACGATGTTTCTTCTCACGCTGACCGTTTATTTTTTTATCACAAGCCGGTGGCTGCTATTTGTTGTTACTTATGCTCTTACTCTCTACTGCGATTATATGCCAATCTTCATGTTGCCTGTTTTTTTCCTACTCATACCTAAAAACACAAGATATTTTTGGCGATATGCTGGCATACTACTTTTGCTTTTAATTCCTCTAGCTAATCTTGTTCTAACTCAGTTGGCAAACGGGTGGTCGCTGGCTAAAGAGGTGCCATTGTGGTCAAAGATTGTGGGGGGGTTTGATTTGAAAGCATTCGCTTTAGTTCCAGTTAAATTCATCATTGGCAGAATATCCTTCGAAAATAAATACCTTTATGCCTTAATTATCACCCCCATTTTAGCTTTGTATTTCTGGATTATCGCACGAACTAAAGACAGATTGCTTTGGTGTTGGTTAACTACTCCTTTAATCCTAGCGGCTATTACCTCAACGTTTATTCCCGTTTTTTCCTATTTTAGATTCTTGTACGCACTTCCAGCGTTCGTCTTGCTTCTGGCTTTGGGAGTGCGCGGTAGTAAATTTCTAGCTGCAGCAATTACATTAATAAGCCTTACGGCCATTCTATATTTTAATAGCACGCCTGCGTTTCACCGCGAAGATTGGAGGGGGCTTGTCAGTTATATATTTAAACACCAGGGGTTAATACTTATGCCGAGCAAGGCTCAGGCAGCTCCACTTTACTACTATTTTTCGGATCTGAAAGTATTCGATTCACAAGATAAGATTGTTCCTGGTGGCGATTTCCCTTTGTATTATGTCGATTACGTCGCTACATTATTCGATCCTGATCATAAATCCACATTGTTAATAAGTGAAAGCGGACGTTCGTTTAAGCAGGAAGTAAGATTTACTGGTTTGGTTGTTAAAATCTTTCAATAGTGACAATGAGATACAAAATTGTTCTAACTTGTATTCTTATTTTCTTCACAATTTTCACAATACAATATTTACTGGCCACAAATGGCTCGTTTCATTTTGAACATGACGTCGATTATTTTAACCCTCTTGCCCGAAGTTTTATTCAGGGCAGATTGGATATCCCTAATCCAATTGAAGTGCACGATCTCTCCTTGTTCAAAGGTAAGTGGTATCCCTATTGGGGCCCAATTCCGGCAATTTTGTTAATTCCCTGGCAATTAGTTTTGGGAAGGTATGTGCCCGCTAACTACCTCTCGATTTTTTTCGGTAGTCTAAATGTTGTAATCGTTTGGTTAATATTGCGCAGGATTAACAGAGAATTTTTCCCTGATAAAAACTGCAAACTGTTAAACGCAGTTTTAGTTATATTTTTTGCTCTTGGAACGTCTCATGTCTACGTAGCTACAAAATCGGGTGTGTGGTATGTTTCCCAGATTGTTTCTCTCACGCCCATTCTCATTGCTTTTTGGATACTCTTGAAAAGAAAATTGTCGTTGGCTGATTATTTCCTCGCATCGACCCTAATATCATCATCCTTATTAAATCGGTTAAGTCTTATTTTATATTTTGCATTGATAATATTTCGCATAGTAGAAAATTATTTTTTTGATCAGTCCAAAAAATTAGTGATTAAGAGATTGATGGTTTGTCTGATTCCATATTTAGTTTTTTTTCTGATTTTTGGTCTTTATAATTATATGAGGTTTGGATCTTTTTTAGGTAATGGAGTTGCCTATCATAATCATGGCCAAAGTTTGAAAGTAGTGCCCTACGGGCTATTCTCCTATAAATATATTTTACGTAATTTAGAATTGATTTTTCTAGAAATTCCAAAATTACAGACAGTAAATGGGCAAGAAAGTATCTCTTTTAATCGCGAGGGGCTCTCTATTTTTTTTGTTTCACCAGTTTATTTGTTTGCTTTCCTTTCGTTAAAATCTCTAAAACAAATTAAACAAAGGGAAACAAGGTGGATAATCTACTTCTGGATCACAACCCTTTTACTTTTAGTACCCATTGTGTTGATCTTTAGTCCGGGACTATATCAGTTTGGAATAAGATATTCACTTGATTTCTCTATAATATTAATAGCCCTCACATATATAGGTTTACGAGGCAAAGTCAATTTATTATTGTTTTCGTTTCTAGCAATGAGTGTAATATTAAATGTTGCAAGCAAATATTTTCTTTAGATTCTAATGATTATGACTTTTCTGCAAAAGAACCTTTTCTATCTGTTTATTTTTTTTGTTGTTGTGGTGATCTATTATCTTCTGGGTACCCGAGGGACATTTATTGTTCCACATGATTTAGATTATTTTAACCCGCTGGCGAGAAGTTTTTTTGCTAGTAGATTAGACATACCCAACCCTATCGTCACTTTTGATCTCTCCTTGTTTAATGGTAAGTGGTATCCCTATTGGGGCCCAATTCCCGCACTCCTATTAATGCCGGTGCAATTTATTATGGGTAGGTACATTCCAGCAATGTATCTATCAATTTTTTCTGTTGCGATAAGCACAATCGCGATCTGGCTCATAATTTCCAGACTAAACTCATTATTAAACACCAATAAATCCGCATTTTTTAATAAGCTCGTATTTCTTTTCTTTTTTATCTTCGGAACAACACTTTTATACTTGGGAACCAGGTCGGGCGTTTGGTTTGTGTCCCAGACTGTTTCTTTCCCCTTTACTGCTTTTGCTTTCCTAATACTAATTAAAAAGGAATTGCGAGGGCGGGATTATTTCATTTCCTCCGTGTTAATCTCATCAGCGTTGCTAAATAGGCAAATTGGAATTTTGTATTTCTCTTTATGGGGATTGCGACTTTTTGATGATTTCTATTATAAACATGTGAGTTCTAAGTTAATTGTGAAAAATTTATTAGTCTCTCTTCTTCCATTGGGTTTTGTTTGTTTAGTTTTTCTTGTATATAACTACTTACGCTTTGGAAATCCTCTTGATACGGGATATTCTTATCAAGATTTTAGTTATTTTGATTTTAAAAAAGCATCACCTTTTGGAACATTTTCTATTTATTATGTGATTAACAATCTAAAGCTAATCTTCCTAGAATTTCCAAAGTTTGCATGGGATAGCCGTAGTCTTAGATTCCTAATCAATCCCTTGGGAACCTCCATTTTTTTTGTTAGTTCCACATATTTAGCTTCTTTTCTGACGATAAATAAAAGGCTATTTAGAGCGGAGATGTTTGAGAACAGACTAGTAGTCTATCTGTGGATATTATTTTTCATCACCTTACTTCCCATCCTTCCACTGTATAATTTGGGTATGTACCAATTTGGAATCCGTTACGCCCTGGATTTTAGTCTACCATTGTTTTCGTTAGCCTACATAGGACTTAGGGGTAAAGTAAGCTTTTTGGTGCTTTTGTCCGTTATTTTCTCTGTAATGCTGCACACGTACGCAGCAGTTTATTGGTAACTGTTTATGAAAATCGGGATTGATATTAGTCAGCTTGTCCATCAAGGCACCGGCGTTGGTAATTATACGAGAAACATCGTTGCTAATTTAATTAATATCGATCGTAGGAATACGTATATTTTATTTGGTCAGAGCTTAAGAAAAAGGTATATATTGGAGGAATTTTACTCGGGGTTAAAAGGTGCCAATGTTAGTAAGTCATTTTGGTCTATCCCGCCAACTGCCTCGGACCTATTGTTTAACGTCTTTCGATTCCCAATAGAAAACTTTACGGGGAAATTGGATATTTTTCATTCTTCCGATTGGACGCAGCCAAAAAGTCGGGCAGCAAAAATAACAACAGTACACGACTTGGTGATATATAAATTCCCAGAGGTTTCTCACCCAAAGATTGTTAGTGTGCAGAAACGCTGGATAGAGCTTGTTAGAAACGAATGTCAAATAATAATTGTTGATTCGATAGCAACAAAGCACGATTTAATTGATATTCTTCATTTTGACGTAAAAAAAATAAGAGTCGTGTATCTTGCTGCTGGGGAGATGTTTACAAATTGGAGAATGAATTCCCTAACTCGCCAAAAAAGTGAGAGCTTGCGAGTTAAAGAAAAGTATTCATTAAAGAAACAATATCTGCTAGCCGTTGGGACCCGAGAACCCAGAAAGAATTTCGATCGTTTAGTCGAGGCGTTTATTCAGTCTGGACTGTCGGATGTAGATTTGGTTGTTGTAGGAAAGGCTGGTTGGGGAGATAAAAATAAGCTTTTTGAATCTGATTCTACCAGAAACATTAAATATCTTAACTATGTGGAAGATGGCGATTTGACAGGACTATATAGTGGTGCTTGTGCATTTCTATACACAAGTTTGTATGAAGGATTCGGTGTTCCCATCTTGGAAGCGATGAATTGTGGGACGCCGGTATTAACTTCACATATTTCCAGCATGCCGGAAGTAGCTGGCAAAGATGCCATCTATGTAGATCCCTTAAATGTTACTGATATGACAGAAAAGATTACATATCTGGCTAAATTGTCTTACGGACAACGAAATCAAATGGTTGAGGCTGGCTACCAACAAAGTTTGAAATTTTCCTGGAATAAGACAGCTAAAGACACACTAAGTGTATATGAAGAATTGGCTTAAAAAGAACCGAGTACTGCTTCTTGCCGTTGTCATCGGGTTAATTTGTGCCATTGTCTATCGGGACTCCTTTTTTTCTCCATTCTTTCAGGACGATAAATATCATTTAAGCCTGGTTAATCAGGGGAATCCATTGCAGGTCATTAAAAATTTTCCCTACCGGCCCATATCATTGCAATTATTTTACACTCTTGGATGGTTTTTGTTTGGCAATAATGTTTTCGGCTTTCATCTTCTATTGTTTCTGGTCTTTGTCACCTCCTTAGTTTTTGTTTATAAACTGGCGCTCCATTTTCTAACTAATCCTGAAAAGTCACTAGTGTGCACATTTATTTATGCTCTGAATATTTCCATATTCGCTAATTTCTATTGGGTAGCTGTGTCATATTTTGTCTTTGCTGCGCTCTTCCTGTTTTCCTCTTTCTATTTTTATGTGCAATTAAAGAAATTTTCACTAGTATCAATCGTTCTGTTTGCCTTGGCACTCTTAAGCAATGAGATCGCCGTGGTATTTCCTCTTATATTGCTTGGCCACAAAATTATTTTTAATGACCAAAAGTTTCGCAAAACTCTTCCATATTTAATTATGGCCGGACTTTTTCTGGTTTTTCGCTACTTTGTTGTGGGATTGCCAAAGTCGCCTGATTATGAGCTTACAGTCAGTTTACAATCCCTTGCCACCTTGCGTTGGTACATATTGCGGGCATCAAACCTGCCTGAAGGCGTTAATCGATCGCAGGGATTATTTATTTGGCTAGCATGGGCACTACAGATGGGAATATTAATCTTTTCAGTTGCACGATCCAAGATTCAAAGACTTAAGATAGTTAGTTTTGCAGTCGTTTGGTTTCTCGCGGGGGCGCTGCCCTTTTTTTTCTTGCCCAACCATATGTCTTCATATTATTTGACCATATCTTTATTCGGGACAAGTTTGCTGACAGCCAATTATTTGGAAAATAGGAGATTAATTTTTGTTTTTTGTCTCGTCTATCTTGCGCTTACTGTTTTCGGGCTCGATTATCTTTCCCACACTCATTGGATTATATTGAAAAATACCGGTCCCATCGGGAAGTTTTGAGACTAATAGGTAATTGTTAGAAACGTACTGCGCCAGTAGTTTTGGATAGTAACATAGATTTTTTACCCTGAAACAATTATTATAGATGATATATCGCGGAGTATTTTTAGCTAAATTAGCCACTATCCTCTGTTGGTTTCCAGGGTAGTCCATTGTCCAGGGAGTGGAGGGGACGAAAAACCTTCCCACAGGCAGCGAATCAGTTAACCAATAATATTGGTCCCAGGTGTTTATCACTAAGGTCTCTCCATTTCCTATATAGCTTCTCATTAATTTGGCGTTAGAGATAGTCGACTCGTCAAAAAATCTTGGGCTTTGGTGCCAGGATGAAAATAGGAATTTAAAAAACAGGAGAATAAAAACAGCATAAAAGATTAAGACCCAGACCGATGAGATTAGAGCCATTGCCAAGAAAGGCAGGGCCGGTTGGAGATGAAAATATTCAAACCTCGTAAAGACTCCCAAACTGGCGCTGATTAGTAAGACTAATAGTGTTATCTGCCTTTTTTTTAGAAGGGTAAACGTCACCGGAAGATAGAGAAGCATTACTACGATAGATTGACGAAGCGTTGGGAGCTGGGTTTGCAGTGGATGCTTGGTGTGAAATAGTAAAATATATTTAATCGCATCATTATAAAAATACGCCAGTTGATTATTGGAAATCAAATATATAAATAGCCCAATTAAGGGAATGACCAGGCCGCAGATTGTTGTCAAAATTTGTTTTGGAGAAGTTTTTTTTTGCAGTAATAACAACGCGAGGGTAAATATAAAGTAGACTGCTGTCTGTTTAGTTAAGAGTGCGAGCCCTAGACACAGGCCTAAGAAGAAATATTTTTTAGTCTGGAAAAAATGATAACTCAATAGGAAAAATGGCGCGAGTAGATGGTCAACCCAGAGGCCATTCCCTCCAAAAAAGATTTGCAGTGGAAGGTAAATCGCTACGACTTTCCAGTTTCTCTTTGCAACTATCCAAAGAATAAAATCGGTGACGGCCACAAAAGTCCAAGATAAAAGTTGCAAGCTTTGCATGGATAGTCCAAAAAATTTGTAGAACCAACTTAAGAGCTCCCAATAAAATGGTGGATAGAGAACAAAAATATCTTTATAGTAGGAGAGACCCAACGAATTTAAATACGGCCAAGTGAGATTTTCCGGCCAGGGGATAAATTGCAGATTGGCAAGTAGTAGAATATGTAGAGTGATAATAAGAAGAATAGTTTTCACCAGGACCATTTTAGCATCGTGGTGAATTCTAAGTTGAATCCGAACACTTTGGTTTCTTAAGGGATTTTAACTCT